>NZ_JAUBVE010000066.1:0-42824 GCF_036705715.1 Microcoleus sp. AT3-D2
CTCGACTTTTTTTGACGCTTTTATTGATTTTAACTATTTTACACTTATTCGGATATTTACAAAACCGGGATGCTCCCAATTCAAATGGTCTAGTGGCAGAAGTTTGAGCGTAAGTTAAAACACCAAAACTTGTAATTAATACAAAAACAATAAAGGCAATAATCAGATAGTTTTTTTTCATTTATTTAGCCGTAAATAATTTAGTTATGATACCATATAAGCCGAAAAATAACTCTCAAAAATCATGAATTTTAGTCGGTTGCTCTCGGTAATTGCCATGCTTTCGATCGCAGGCTGCAATATCCAAACGCCACAAACCAACACACAGCCTACAGAAAGTCGATCGCCAATAGCAACCCCTGTTCCAGCCAAACCAAAGTCTGAGATCAAAGAAGCAACACTAATTGCTGTCGGCGACATCATGATGCACAGTACCCAAACGCGATCGGGCTACGACGCAAAAAATAAAACCTACAATTTTGACAATTTCTTCGCACCAGTTAAAAGTATCCTCTCAACAGGCGATTGGGTGATCGGAAATCTCGAAACACCTTTAGCGGGGGAAGATGCGGGCGGATATACGGGATATCCGCTATTTAACGCACCGGCTCAATTAGCGGATGCGACTAAAAAAGCCGGATTTAATATCTTGACAACCGCCAACAATCATGCTTTAGACCGTGGAGAAAAAGGGGTAATTAGGACGATCGCCAATCTGAGCGATCGCCAAATTGCTTCCATAGGAACAGCCACATCAGCCGCCGAGGCTTCACGCACTTTTATCAGCACCAAAAACAACATTTCATTAGCCAAGCTAGCCTACACCTACGGCACAAACGGCATTCCCATACCCAAAGGCAAAGATTACTTAGTTTCCCTAATCGACGAAAAAAAGATAGTCAAAGACATAGCCAAAGCCCGCAAACAAGGAGCAGATATTATCGCAATTTCCCTGCATTTTGGCGATGAATATCAGCGACAGCCAAATACCCAACAAAAACAATTAGTGGAAAACCTATTAAAAGCTGGTGCAGACATCATTCTCGGCAGCCATCCCCACGTCGTCCAACCTTACAAAATTTTTAACTTCCCCGGCAAAAATGGCAAAACTCGCAAAGCTGTAGCAATTTATTCAATGGGAAACTTCATTTCCGGTCAGAATAAAAAATATAGAGACTTAGGCGTAATTTTGCAAGTAAATATTCGCAAAACATTGCCCCAAAAAACCACAGAAATTACCAGCATCAAAACCTTTCCGACCTGGGTACACCGCTATACTTTGAACAATAAAACGAACTATCGCGTTTTGCCCTTAGAAACAACTGTCAGCCAGAAAAAAGATGCACTACTAGCAACTTCACAGTATCCTGTTTTATCAAAATATTTGCAGGATATGAACAATCATCTTAACTCTTTGAATAGTCCGAAAAAATCAAAATGATTTGGCATTGACAATTGGGAATTGGGCATTGGTGATGGGAATTGGAGGCCTAGCCGAGCGATTTGTATCCCCAGGCAGTGCCCATTGCTAAGGTAACAGCTTAAGCTAGGGAAGCATTTGTCAATCAGAAATTATGCTCATAATTTACTCAAGTTTTTGGTAGAAAACTTAGATTTGGGCGATCGAACAATCATGCTGAATCTTCAGCAAATAAATTTACCCAAGCTTGGATATCCTTTCCAATCTGTGCGAAAGGGGCAGCAGAATAGCGCGTCATATCAACTCCGCTAGCATCGAATTGTAAAATCGAATCAACAGTCAATACTCAACTATCATTCAGTTTTCCGACCCCTCCTTCAACAGTCAACAGTCAACAGTCAACAGTCAACAGTCAACAGTCAACAGCCAACAGTCAACAGTCAACAATAATTCCGGTGCAACCGGAATTGAGCTTAATTGACCCCTAATAAGCTTTGGAAGCAATCATGTATCCAAAGGAAGAGGGTGTAATGGAGTAGAGCGAGTTTTCTTTTTGTGATTATATTCTTCCGATACGCCAAGATAATCTGAGGGTTGATATCTGCCAAATATCTCAGCGAAAATATTAGGCAGTTTTCGATAAGGAGAAACACCCATATCTTTAAGCGTAAGGATTCAGGTGAAAAATAGTCGATCGCTCGCCGAAAAATATGGTAATGTAGTCAGATGAGCGAACAACCAGAGTTATCAGCAGCACTAAAATTAGGAAAAGTGGAGCAGTTGAGCCGCGAGGAACTAGTCCTAATTGTGCTGACTCAACAGAAGCTGATTGACAAACTACAAGCAGAACTCGAAAAGCTCAAAGACAGACAGCCCACCAATAGCAAAACATCATCGAAACCCCCATCGAGCGATCTGATACAGAAATCAGAGACAGTCCCTGTCGAAAGCTCAAAAGCATCAGAAACAGAACCCAAGCGTAAACCAGGAGGACAGCCGGGACATCTGGGTAAAACCCGAAAAGGATTTGGGCGAGTAGATAGGTATCAAATCAGCACTCCTGACTCATGCTCGCATTGTGGTAGCAGAGAATTAAGTGACGCTATTGGCTATAGCTCGCAGCAAGTAGCGTGTAAAGCCAGCCAAACCAATTGAAGTGGTGGAATATCAACGAGTCAAATGTCAATGCCTCGAATGTGGAGCAATAACGCTCGCAGCACACACAAACGGCATCGTGCCAGGACAAGACTTAAGCATCAACCTACAAGCATTATTGGTATGGCTAGGTAATTATGGACATATGTCCTATGAAAAGCAACAAGAATTTCTGCGAGAATTAGGTGGAATTGAAATTGGGATAGGCACATTACAAGCTACAAATGCGCGGGTAGCCGATGTTGTAAAGTCTGCCGTTGAAGACTTATGGAAATGGGCACCTTTACAAGCTAACGTCCATGTCGATGAAACCCCGTGGTGTGTCAAGGGAGTCAAAGAATGGTTATGGACAGCCACTGGTCAAAATTTTTGCCTGTTTCATGCTGCCGACACTCGCAGTCGCTCAGAATTAGAAACCATGCTGGGGCATGAATTTGCAGGAGTGTTGAGTTCTGATGATTTTAGCGTATATAACGGTGTTGAGGTGGGAGCGCAGCAGAAATGTTTAGCCCATCTACGACGACATTTTAAGAAAGTTCTGCTTCTGGGCCACGGTAACAACACAGTAGTTGCGTCTGCGTTCTTGGATTTAATTGATGAGGCATTTCGACAACATCGAAAATGGCGCTCTCACCCCGAAGAAATCGATTATTATGCTTGGGCGAGGGACTTTAAGACCAGACTGGCAGCATTGTTAAATACTTGGCAAGGTCATGTTGGTCATGCTGCGGGACTTTTACTGCGCTCGTTACGTGAGAAAGCGCACCAATGGTGGTATTTTTTAGACCACCCATCCATCCCTCCTGACAATAATTTAGCGGAACGTTCTCTACGATTAGCCGTGACTAAACGTAAGGTATCTGGTGGTTCCCGATCGATGTCTCGGTTTGAACAAACTGCTGATTTGTTATCAGTGATTCAGACTTGTCGGTTTCAAGGTAAAAGTGCAATGGCTTTTTTTCGTGATGCTCTATCTGCCCATTCTTGTAACTTTTTGATGCCTGCTCTGATTCCCCAGTCTTAGACCTGAATCCTTACCTTTAAGCATGATGTCAATATATTGTTGAAAGCGAGTATTAATCGCACAGGATCGCGAAGGTTCAAATTGAATATTTGCGCGTTTCCACTCGCGGATATATTCAATACTTTTTTCCATATTTTCGCAGGAAGGTAACTCAAGTTCACCACGCAAGTAAGCACATAGCCATTGTGTGGCAATTTCGACTGCTGGCACGTGCATATATCCATGATTGAACCCAGCAAAGGCAATGCCAGGAATGCGAGGATGAAGCAAGTGACGATATAACTGCACGCCATCGGGTTCGATTTCCAACATTTTTCGATATTTATCAGGCAAAAATGGAAAAATCGGCGTTTGCGAACCCAAAGATAGAACAACTAAATCGCATGGAATCTCGCAACCATTTTTCAACTTTACTGCTTCTGGCGAAAAACCAGATAATTCTGCACGGCGGGGCGAGATTTTTCCTTCTGCAATAAACGGATAGTAATCTTCAGGCGCAACCGCTGTGGCTGAACGTAAATCATGCAATAGTTTGTGGTCTGGTTGTACAGCTTTGATTCGACCCTGGGCGGCTTGGTCTTTTCCAGAAACATTTCGCTGAACTTGAAAGCGGAAGATGGATGCAATCAAATCCCAAAAAGCTGAAACAATGAAGCCAAGGCGATTGTGCAGGAAACGTTCAATGGCGGTTGGATGTGCCCAACTTGTCATCATCACTGTTCCAAAACGGCTGAATAATGGGTAGGTAAAATGTACGCCCAAAATCCATTCGGGGATAAGCCAGCGCGGTGTACGAAATACATGATTTACTTGCGCGCCTTGTTTTGCTGCGAAAGTCGCCATGTCCAAGGCGCTCTTTCCGAAGCCAACGATTACAACTCGTTGATTATCGAATATATCAAGCGTGTGGACATCCCGTTCAGTGATGATTTTCCCGCCGAAATCTTCGATACCTGGAAATTCAGGTTTATACTTTCCTTCTGTATATTGCCCAACTGAGATAACGACGTATCCAAATAATTGTTCGTGAACGCCATCCTGGTTTTTATATCTTAATAGCCAGCCCTCTTCTGTTTCTTTTAGTTCGATAACTTCGTGATTTAACCGCACATCAAGCTTTAGATGGTTGACCGCTTGCTCCCAATAATTCAGGATTTGTTCTTCCGTGGGATGTAAATCAGGCGTGAAGGGCCACGGAAAATCTGATAAATGATACTGTTCTCCGATATTTTGCAGGTGTATGTTTGCGTATGCAACTGCCCATACTCCGCCCATCTTTTCGGATTTCTCAAAAACAACTGCTTGGAAGCCATTTTTCTGGAGAATATGGGCTGTCGTAATGCCTAATATTCCCGCGCCAATAATGGCAATTGGCATACCGTTTTTGTATTGCATATATTTGAGTCTCCTGATTGGGTATGGTTATTAGAGTAATTTTGCTGAGGTAGTGACAAAAAAACGGAAAGCCTTGCACTGAGAAGGGTTTAAATCGATCGCTCTCAAAAAGACAGAGGCGTTGTCACCCCGTCAGATCGGCGACCTTAACCCCAACTGCTGATAGTAGCTTAGTTGGTTATAAACGCTTGGGGGAGAGGAATCCTTGCAGTCTGGCTGCTACAACCTCAGTTGAGGCTAGCTGGCACAGTCCGATCGCCCCAAGGATGTAACTAATAACTAATAACTAATAACGGCTTAATTAACCAAGCGATCGCCCCTTCAGCATCAGCAACCTGCTCAACATCGGGAATCGGCGGCCGCTGCACCATCACAACCGGAATTCCCAGTTCCCTAGCCGCGACAATTTTGGCATAAGTAGCATCACCGTCGCTGTTTTTACTCACAATTTTATCAATTTGATATTTTAATAGTAATTGCCGCTCGTCTTCCAATCAAAAAGGCTCCCTTACTAATAACAATTTACCATTAGGTACAGGAGTATTTAGTGCAGGAGGAGCGATCGCCCGCATCAAAAACCAAATAGTCACTGATGTAGGGTGCGTCAGGGAGAACGATATTATCCGAAATCAGGGCATCGCAGTCCCGTTTCCCTACAAATCGGGCGATCGTTACATCCGATTCGGTTGATTTTACCCGTTACCCGAAATTATGGCGCCGCAGTGCTGTTTTCCTACAATTAACCGGGCGATCGTTAGATCCATCCGATCGCGCGATCGCCCAGAACTCCGTAAGATTATGATAGAGTTCTTTTCTATAATTCTCACAGTGAGGACAAACTATTCTTGACGCTAAAACACGAGCGTCGAAAGTAAATTTATCCCTCAATTTGAGTACAAGTTTCTACCTTGACTCCAGGCAAGTCTAATGGATAGTCTAAATGAAAATTCATCACTCTAACTGTATTGATTGCTATATTTTACGCCCTAAACTCAGAAAAGCCTGGGAGCGTGTCACTTTTGCGATGAGTATTTATACCCGAACATTTTTTCGCTTACCAATTAAGCCATTTAAGTAAGCACATCGATGAGCCAATACCTGCCCAATATGTTCTGATTTCCAACTTGCTCCAGATATTTTAATTCGTCTAGCTATTTGCTTAATTCCTGATTCTACTGCGTCAGAGCCAATTGAACATATTTCATCTATGAAGGAAAACTTCGTAATTAATAATTCTTTCTTGGTGCTTTTCCTTCATATTTGCAAAAATTAACTGGTGGTTGTTTCTTTAACTCTGTAAATAGTGCTTTTGCACTTTTTACATTTCCTTTCCATAAATATGTTTCTGCTTGCTTCAATCGCTTAATTGAACCGCCTACTTTCTGAATATTTTCATTCAAATGATACCAGTCCAAAATTTCTCTTCTGTCCTGTTCACAACTAATTTCCTTGAATATATTCCATACGCCATCATGTCCATCACCTAAACAAGTTACAGCTTTTGCTAGTGGCTGTTGATTTGCCCAATTAACGATCATCTCATTTTGATCGAAACTGGCTACTATGCCTGCTTCCGACACAATTGCTTTATAGTCTTTCCACTCGGATTTTTCTCCGAGTGGTGTTATCAATCGTGCTTTTCCACCGTCTGCACTTAACTCGGTAATATCTGGTGTTGCTACAGGCTGCTCAAATTTTTGATAATCTACTAATATGAGTTGTGTCTTCGCTGGAACCGTAATCCCTGTTATATATTCAATATCTTTGGCTGCATTTTGATATGCAACATTAGCACTCAGTCTTAAACAACAGTTTTCTAAAGGTGGACTCAATCTACTCCCACTCCCACACCCTAGTTTATCTGCTTGCTTTTGGGTTATGCTTAAATCACCTAATGTACTTTTTAATCTCTTTACCCTTCCTGCTTTTGTCCCGCTCGCTGAGTAGATAAAAAAAATCCGATCTGCGGTGTCACATGAGTTAACACCTTATCTTTAACCGCGATCTCGATATCTTCTAATGTTTTCAACGATTCCGGATCACAATCAGCATACAGGATTGCCGAAATAGCCTCTACATATGTTTGAATCGCCTGTGGTTGTTCGGGAGTCATCGTTAAATCGCCACTAATTAAGACATCATTATTTTCGCCGATTTTCCCCAGAGTAAGAGCATCTCAATCATGCTTGACAAAAGCACTTGAGAATTTGCATCATATAGTCATTTTTCATCGCCGCCCGTTTGATTTTTTGTCGCAGGCTACGCTGGAGAGTTGTTTCTTGGTTAACCGCCGGCCAGCGCGAGCCGTCTTACCAGAGGGAAGTTCTGAGGACTGTTTAACGAGCGAATCCGGGATTTATCTTCATTAAAAGTCACATCTAAACTCCAATGAACTTGGTTTTCAATGCTCCAATGTTGACGAATAACACGACCATTTAGCTGGGCGTCTACTGGTAAAGAACTTAGGTAAAACTGTACCTCGTGCGTAGTTTTTTTCCACAGATGACGAACTCTTTCGACGATAACAATAGTGCGCAAGCCTGCCCATTGCTCTTGCTTGTAAATTCCTCCCAGTTTGGCAACTGATACCGCCCAGAATTTTCGAGTTTCAAGGCGATGATGTCCCTTTTCGGTTCGGGAATCATAACTGATTTCAATTCCCATAAATTCCTGAGTTTTTGCCGTTTCAAACCAGTCTTTAACTTGATGATAAAGAGTGGGATGATTGCTTTTTAGTGCCACGACATAATCAGCTTTTTTCTGACGAATTAGTCAGACTATTTCTGTTTGAGTCCCCATCGCATCAATGGTGATAATCGCTCCGGCAATGTCGATTAGTTCTAGTAGGGCTGGAATTGCTGTAATTTCATTGGAATGGTCTTCTACTTTGACTTGCCCGAGTACCAAACGCTGTTCGCTCGCCCAAGCTGTCACTAAATGTAAGTTTTTTAAACCTTTCTCTCGATCGTAGGAACCTCGCAAACTTTTGCCATCTATGGGGATAATTTCTTGGAAGACTGAACCCATAATTTGTTGCAACCATTGCGATAACTTCTGCTCTAAAACTTTCGGGTCTAGCTTTTCAAACACCTGACGAAATGTATCATCGCTGGGGATGCCATTGGGTAACTCTAAAAATTCTTCTAACCATTGCTGCTTGCTGAGTCCATAATTTTCGATGTCTTCCCACCCCTGAGCTCCTGCGATCGTAGCTAATATGGTAATGACCAGAATGTCTTTAAGTAAATGTTGTTTTGTTCGGTCTACTCTCGGATCTGATATGTCATCAAAATAAGTTGATAAGCAAGCTTGTAAATATTGCATGGATAGCGGTTGAGACCTGTCGGGTTTCGGTGATGATTTTGCCTCATTCACAACACGATCGAATTCTTTCTAAGAATGATTTTTTCTCACCATTCGTGACACAGATGAAGCACTATTATAGAACCCATTTGACATCTTTGAGGCTGCGAGTCGAGCGCCCGTTGTCTGTCGAGCGTCAAAATATCTCAAATGGGTTCAAAGAACCGCTATTGACAGGATGCTATTTTATATCTTGCCCTTTTTGTTAAGTACAATTTATACCAAATTAGATGAGCTTACCCTGCGATTTTGCCAACAATAGCTCAAAACCTTTGCCCCAGTCATTTTTAGTATTTATACTTATCGCAAAAGTGACACGCTCCCGAAAAGCCTTTCCTTCTGGCTCCTGCCTTCTGCCTCAAAACTCCAATTTCTAGCTTGGCTGCTTTCATTGAAATTCTCCCTACATATCTTCGGGATCTGGTGCGATCGCCAGATCAACAAAATTGCTGTAGGGAAAGCGTACTACCGTTTCCTGACTGCCCTTTTCTTACCCGCAGTTTTTTTAAAGTCGCATAAATTTTCAGTAAATACCGATCTACACACTCGCCCAACCCAAAGTTAAAATATACTCAACAAAAAATAGCTCCTCCTAGCTGTTTTTTGGGCCAGCTAAGTATCAGGGAGTGCATCTACGTGTCAATAAATAAAACGCTCAAAGGCAGAGCCACTATACCTGCCGCAGGTTTTACAATGATTGAGCTATTGATAATTATTTTAATCATAGGAATATTTTGTGCGATCGTCGCCCCCTCTTGGCTAATGTTTATCAACAATCACCGTTTAAAGCTATCGCTCGATCGAGCTTATTGGGCAATGGAACTTGCCCGCAGCAACGCCAAACGCGACAAAACCTCATGGCAAGCCAGCTTCAAACAAGTCGGAGAAAATGTACAGGTAGCAATTCATAAATCCGACATTTCCCCAGCCCAAGTACCAGCAAACCAATGGAAAAGCTTAGAATCGCAAATTCAGATAAACACAAATGATACAACATTGCTCCCAATCAATGATCAAAATGAACACAAAGAAAATGGAACAATTCGGCGAGCCATGTTCAATTTCCAAGGCTGCCCCGTATACAAAATCAGCGACGAGTGCGGCCTAACAAATCATCGAGCAAAAGGAAACCTCACACTATCTCATCCTAATCTCAAAAATGGCGATCGCTGCGTCATAATCTCTACAATTTTAGGACATACACGCACCTCCAAAAGACAAAGCAAACCCAATGACAAAAATCGATACTGTTACTGAATTCAGATGACCCACAGTCAGGACACGGCAGCGCCGTTTCCCTACAAATCGGGCATGGTTACATCCGAGCATCGGGCGATCGATTATTTTGGGGCGCAAGAAACAGCATTGCCGTTATTTTGGGGCGCAAGAAACGGCATTGCCGTGTCCTCAATAGTCCTGTTGTCGATCGTTACATTCGATCGCGCGCTCAATTTTCTTGAGGTAGGGAAACGGCACTGCCGTCTCCTCAAGAGCCCTGTGGTCGATCGTTATATTCGAGATCAATTCCTGACGCCACATCTCAGATATAATCAACTACTTCTTACTCGGCGCAATCTTCTCAATAGAAATCAGCGCCTCCATCACCGACTCCACAATCGGCGCCGCCACCGTACCCCCCGAAGAACCCTCCTTCGGCTCATCAATCACCGCCAAAACCACATACCGAGGAGCCTCCACAGGCATGATCCCCACAAAGCTAGTAATAATCGCCTTGTCAGAATAACCCCCACCAGCATTAGCTTTTTGAGCCGTGCCCGTTTTTCCAGCAATCCGATACCCAGGAATTTGTGCAGCTTTCCCCGTACCACCATCAACCACAGTTTCCATCATTTCTAACACCTTCTTAGTAGTTTCCGGCGAAAAAACCTGCTTTGGAACCGCCCTCGGAAGCTTCCAATAAGCTCCACCTTCCCTATCAAAAAGCCCCCGCACAACGTGAGGAGTCACTAACTTGCCACCGTTAGCCAAAGCTCCATTAAGCTGCACCAACTGCATCGGAGTAATTGAAAAACCTTGCCCAAAAGCCGTAGTAGCAACTTCCACCGGAGAGTTAATAAATTGCTCTCGATTTTTAAGCTGACTGGTTACTTCAAAAGGTAAATCTGTTCCCGCAGTTTGTCCGAGTCCGAGTTTTTCTAAAGCTTGATAGTAAAGAGAAGCTTTCATACTTCTCATTACGTGCACCATCCCCACATTGCTAGAATGTTTCAAAATCTCAGTAACAGTCGAAGGGCCGCGCGCGCCTACGACTTTATAATCGGAATTTTGGATAGTCCAGCCATCCATGTAAATCCGACCTTCGTCCTTAAAGACAGTATTAGGTTTCACCGCACCCGCTTCCAGAGCGATCGCCACATTAATCGCTTTAAAAGTCGAACCAGGCTCATAAACATCAGTTACAGCCCAATTTTTATAGCGCGACAAATCGAAATTAAAATATTGATTCGGGTCATAAGAAGGTTCCGCTACAACTGACAGCAATTCTCCGTTACGGGCATCCATCACAATCACTGTGCCCCGCTTCGCATCGTGTTGCTTCATTTTTTCCTTGAGGGCAACTCGGGCAGCCCGCTGCAAGCGACTGTCGATCGTCAGTTGCAATTTCAAGTCATCAAGCTGCACAAATCCCGCCGTCAGGCGATCGGGAACCCAATTCCCATTGCTCGACCTGCTAAACTGAATCGACGGCATCGATCGTTCCAACAAATTCTGCTGGCTGTATTCCACCCCGGCTTGTCCCTTCCGTTCCCCGTCCACATAACCGAGGATATCCGCCGCCAACTCCTGCTGCGGGTAAAAACGCTGCTGCTGCCGCAGCAACTCCAAGCCATCGACCAGACTCTCTTTAATTTGCATCTGAGCGACGCGATCGGCAACCTCTTGAGGCAGAGAGTCAGCAATTGTAATACCGCTTTCAGCAAGATTAAACCTGCGTATCAATTCAGTTTCCGACGTAGTGCCCGGACTCAGTTCGATCGCCAGCATCGGAGCCAACTTAGCAGCAATTTCCGCCTTCGAGTGGTTAAACAACTTCGGGTGAGCGTAGAGCGTGTACACCTGTCTGTCGATCGCCAAAACATTTCCTGCGCGGTCAATTATCGGGCGTCTCGGTACAAACGGCTTCGTTTTGAGAGTTTGCTGCTGCTCGGCCTGTTTACGTAGCGCCGGAGCTCGCGTCACCTGCAAATAAAACAAATTCACAGCCAGCCCCAGCCCCCCCAGCATCAACACCGCCCACACGGCCCACAAACGGAACTTGCTGCGCTTTAAACGCTCCACCGGTCGTCCCCAAGATGAGGCCGTCTGTTGTGGCGAGCGGCCGAAACTGCCCGAAGATCTAGGTTTGGCTGGTTTTTCCCACCCAGTGCGAGCGCCCGCCTGTTTTGTGCGTTTGAAATTCGGCGATCTGTAGCGGTCAAAACGGGGGTCGTAGCTCATGGCATTAAAAATTCAATAGCAAGTTAGAGCGTTTTAGAATTTATAATTTATAACTTAAATTTTAAAAGATAAAATTTACAACTTGGGAATGAGCAGGGTTGGCTTCACACCTACAGTTGGATTCTGTTTTTTTAAGGGGTCTTATTATTTTTAATCTGTAACTTCCGGTTGAAAGCAGAAAATTGCTCGCGACTTGCAAAAAAGTCAAAAAGGAAATTACACCTCGAATTTTCAGGCCCTCGGACACTCAGGCCCTCGGGCGCTCTCCGCTTTGACACAGGTTTAATAGCCCAGCGGTGTTTCCACACCGGCTCCCTTCTTGAGAGCGGGTTCAGAATTTGGTGCCGCGACGGGCGATCGAGTTTCAGGGGCCGGCTGCAAGAAAATCGTGTCCCCAGGATTCTGCGGAGCCAAACCGGTTTCGGGATTTTGGGCTTCTTTAGCAAGTTGGTGTTTCAAAACTTCGCTAGCAGCACTCAACTGCTGTTCTTGGAGGCGCAGAGTTTCCAGTTTTTGATAATCCTGACTCCAGCGCTGCTCGCCGTAAACTGTCAAGCCGTAGAGACTCAGAGCGCCGCCCAAAAGCATAACTGCTGCCACTGAGGAGGCGCGCTGTGCCTGCAGGAGCGATCGCAACCACACTGGCTGCTGCTGGCGTTCAGGCAAGACTTTCAGCACTGATGCGGACAATCGAGTCTGAGCCTGTTCGTCGGCTGGCGAGTAGTTGGGCAATACCGGCCCTGTCTTCGCCCGCCTAGCTCGGGCAATAGAAGTAACTTTGCTTTTGGCTGCGCCAGCAGCGGGCTTGCGGGTCGATCGGGAGCGGGGAGAATCCGGGGATCTGATAGCAGCGGTCATAAAGTTCACCAATACGTAAAGTGGGGTAGCTTCAGCTTGATTGAGGTTAAGAGTTTTTTGTCTCCCAGATCGCCAGTGGTGGCTATCTGCGTTTGATCGGTTATCCTTACCAAGGATACCTCACAAGCCAACCAACCCATCCTACCACTGGTCTCTTTGACTTCAGGATTTGCCAAAAAAAAGAAATCTTTGCTGGTTAGCCATAATCTATGTGAAATTTATTAATAAATGCAGTATTGTAATCAACGAGCGAATCGTTGAGCTATTCGTGCCAGCATTGTTTCTCAAGTACACTATTCCCTTCCTTGCGATGGGTTTTCAATGTTAAGGAGTTTTTATGAACAAGGGATTAATTCGTTTGACTTTGGTAGTGGCCTTGGCAGCAGCCCTCGGCGCCTGCGGCGATGGCACTACTACTCCGGGCAGCACTAGCCCCTCTCCGGACGGCACTGGCACTACTACTCCTCCTCCTGTTTCTTCTCCATCTCCAAAGGCTACTCCAACTACTAGCCCTGCCCCTGCTCCTAAAAAGACTCCCTAACTAGGGCTATCCCGGAGTTGGTTCCCAACGAGCCTAGCCTCGGGGTGAAAAATGGTTCGCTCCTCGCATTTTTTCATCTCATCGGTCTAGGTCTCAAGTTGGGTGGTAGTGATTGTCTGATGCTTTTACTACTAAAGTTCAGTGCGTCCCTTACAGCAGCAAAGTCCGCTGATTCGCTGCGTTACAAGAACATTCCTTTTCAAGTAGAAAATTTGACTCCCGGCCTGCACGTTTTGAAACTCAAGCCTGTGACAGGATGTTTGAGGACATTGCCAGTGCAGCTGCCTCAACTGAATATCAACCGGAGGCAAGCGAGACTCGACGCAAATTTTGCACTCGATCGAGTCTCGCTTGCTTTCCCCGCCACTGTTCCCACAGACGAGAGGAAAGCAAGCAGAGACTTGGATGCTCGAAAACTGGCGAGATGAAAGCATCGGCATTGCTACTCGATTTGTTGACTACGAGTTTCGCGCCGGTGCGGGCAAGCACATCGACCCGTCTGTTTTAAGCCAGTTTAGTGATTCAATTGGCGTCGCGCCAGTTCGGTATTAACCCTGCCTAGGCAAAACTCGCTCCTGTTGCGCCTGAGTGGTGCTTTAAACCTATTGCACCGTCGCTGGTAGGCGAGGCCTTGAGCATGGCAGATATGGCTTGCTGCTGTCGCCACGCTGAGTCCTTTAGCTTTCATTTCTCAATATCGAGTTAAGCATCCTTAGCTGTTTGAGGGTATTGCCCAAATTCACTGGCTTTGTGGGCCAACCCAGCCTCTGGGATGTGAAAGTCTACCGATCGGGCGATCTTCCCTGTGGTAAAATTCCAGGTAAACTATTAACTGTTGCCCAACACTTACAAGGTTGACCCTCCTGCAGCGGCCAATCGACAAGAGTTTGAAAAGTTCTGTTATCACATATTTAATAATAAGTCAAGGAAATTTGGGAAAAATATAAATTTTTCAATTTGTTTTAATATTTCTATACTTAGATGTTAGCAGTAAAACCCCAGCTCTGCCGCCGGCAAGGCAACAGCCTGCTGTGTGTGCAAGGGCGCGCTAGAGCTGCAGCAGGCAAGATCATGCTAATCAGTGGTAGGATCAGCGATCAAAAATGTATCGAAATGTAAAGTGCAGCGCCGCTCTAGGTTTTGAAAGCCATTTAGTTAAAAGATTGAGGTAAGTAGTTTTATGCCCGCGACCGTCCCCTTTGAACAGATTGACCGCATTGTTTGGAATCAGCACCAGGATCCATTTGAAGTGCTAGGCCCTCACGCGATCGAAGAAAATGGCAAAAAAGTCTGGGCCGTCCGAGCTTATCTGCCGAATGCGGATGCGGTATCCGTAGTTTTGCCGGAGGCCAGGGCCGAATACCCGATGAAATCAGAGCATCACCCTCACTTTTTTGAATGTACGATCGACACCCCAGAACTAGCAAACTATCAATTGCGGGTCAAAGAAGGAGAACACGATCGCTTTATCTACGACCCCTACGCCTTTCGATCGCCCAAACTCACAGAATTTGACATTCACTTATTTTCAGAAGGCAACCACCACCGGATTTACGAAAAACTCGGGGCGCACCTCACCGAAGTAGGCGGCATCACAGGAGTATATTTTGCCGTTTGGGCTCCGAATGCTCGCAATGTCTCTGTTTTAGGAGATTTCAACTATTGGGACGGCCGCAAACATCAAATGCGGAAATCGCAAAACGGCATCTGGGAATTATTTATCCCGGGACTATCCGTGGGAACTTCCTACAAATACGAAGTGAAAAACCAAGACGGACATCCCTACGAAAAGTCCGACCCTTACGGTTTCCAGCAAGAAGTGCGGCCTAAAACAGCATCAATTGTCACGGACTTAGACACCTACACTTGGCACGACAGCGCTTGGATCGAAAAGCGGCGGCACACAGACCAACTGACGCAGCCGATTTCGGTTTACGAATGCCACATCGGTTCTTGGCTGCACGCCGCTACTGACGAACCCGCCGTTCTACCAAATGGGGAAATAGCACCCGCCGTGCAGGTTTCGGAACTCAATCCCGGGGCACGCTTTCTGACTTACCGAGAATTAGCCGATCGGCTGATACCCTACGTCAAAGATTTGGGATTCACTCATATCGAAATGCTGCCGATCGCCGAACATCCTTTCGACGGTTCTTGGGGCTATCAAGTCACCGGTTATTTCGCCCCAACCTCCCGCTACGGCACACCTGAAGATTTCATGTATTTTGTTGACCAGTGCCACGCCAACGGCATTGGCGTACTGGTGGACTGGGTACCGGGACATTTCCCGAAAGACGGCCACGGTTTGGCTTTCTTTGACGGAACTCACTTGTACGAACACGCCGACCCCCGCAAGGGCGAGCACAAAGAGTGGGGAACCCTAGTATTTAACTACGGCCGCAACGAAGTGCGGAATTTCCTAGTATCAAACGCTCTGTTCTGGTTTGACAAGTACCACATCGACGGGATTCGCGTAGATGCCGTAGCCTCGATGCTTTATTTGGATTACTGCCGCGAACCGGGAGAATGGCTGACCAACCAGTACGGGGGTCGGGAAAACATCGAGGCTGCAGATTTTCTGCGTCAGGCGAATCACGTCATTTTTAGCTATTTCCCAGGTGCGCTGTCGATCGCCGAAGAATCTACCTCTTGGCCGATGGTATCTTGGCCGACCTATGTAGGGGGTTTGGGTTTCAACCTGAAGTGGAACATGGGTTGGATGCACGATATGCTCGACTATTACCACATGGACCCGTGGTTTCGCCAGTTCCACCAGAACAACATAACTTTCAGTATGTGGTACAACCACAGCGAGAATTTCATGCTGGCTTTGTCCCACGATGAAGTAGTGCACGGCAAAGCCCACATCATCGGGAAAATGCCAGGAGATGAATGGCAAAAGTTTGCAAACGTGCGGTGTTTGTTTACTTTTATGTTTACTCATCCCGGAAAGAAAACGATCTTTATGGGGATGGAGTTCGGCCAGTGGCACGAGTGGAACGTTTGGGGGGATTTGCAGTGGCAGTTGCTGCAATTCGAGCCGCACCAAAAGTTGAAGCTGTTTTTTAAAGATTTGAACAATTTGTACCGCAGCGAAACGGCGCTTTACAGTCAAGATTTTGCTGAGGATGGGTTTGAGTGGATTGATTGCAGCGACAATCGACACAGCGTCGTGGCATTTGTGCGCCGAGAGAAGGATGGCGACGAGTTTGTGGTGACAGTGTGCAATTTTACGCCCCAGCCGCACTCTCACTATCGCGTAGGAGTGCCGGAACCTGGTTTCTATACGGAGTTGTTTAACAGCGACGCCCGGGAATACGGCGGTAGCAATATGGGGAATTTGGGGGGCAAGTGGACTGAGGAGTGGTGGTTCCACAACAGTGCTTATTCGATCGACTTGTGTTTGCCACCTTTGGGGGTGTTGATTTTAAAGCTTGATCGGGCAAAAACAACGGCAAAATCTCAAGAGTTTTAATTTGTGAGTGATGATAGTTTTGAGTTAAGAATCAAAGCTTTATTAAACCTAAAACTTTGAGGGTATTCAGAAACCCGGTTTCTTGGACAAACCGGGTTTTTTCTTTTTTGTTCTGGCAAAAGAAGGAAGTTATGCAACGGATTCGTTTCCTTCGGATTTAAAAAAATTAATATTAATTCCGGTTGCATCGGAATGATTTAACCGCAGAGTACGCAGAGTTCACAGAGGAAGAGAGAGATGAATAATTTCGATGCACACGGAAAGCATATAATAACTCTTCTAAATACTTAGGCTACCCCTCGAGTCCGATCGGCGGGGGAACCGCGAGGTTAAAAGTTCCAAATACTACCGCTAGGCGAGCGTACCTCTTACCAATTTTTAATTTCGAGTATCGGAAGCACCAAGATTATAAGAAACTTTTGACGGCTCAACTGTTACTACTTCCGAAATAGATTGTTCTGCTGCTACCTCTAAAGTTGGCAGTGGTAGATGCTTCATTTCCCAAACTTTCAGCAAAATTAGATATTCATAAAAAGCTTGCAGCGTGCACCAAGCCAATCCCGCTTGGCCGTCAAGAAATCCGCCAAGTAAAATATACATATAGAAAAAGCGCACCACAGGCCGCAAAGGCAAGCGCAAAGAAAAATCTTTCAAAGCGCGGCGCCTTTCCACCTCCGACGCGCCAAACAATAAACCCCACCAATTTACTTGACCTGCTTCTAATTGGCGGAGAGTTTCAGCCGCCTCGTCAGTCGAGTAGCGGTTGTGCTTTTCAATCCAGCGGGAAAGACCTTTGCTGCAAGTATAGTGAGGGTAAGTTTCCTTCAAAAAGTGAGTAGGCCCGTTGCAGACTTCGCGTTCAGTGTGACCGTAGTCAGTAAACCACACTCGGTCTTTGCGAAAGAGACGCATTTGATAGCGGGGATATTGAGTGCTGCGGCGAATCCAGCGCTCCATAAATATTACTTTTTCAGCTACGTAATAGCCGATATATTCTTGACTTTCGATCGCCTTTAAGCATTCAGCAAACAGTGCAGGCGTCATCCGCTCGTCAGCTTCGAGGATGTAAACCCATTCGTACTTGCACGGGACTTCTTGGAGCATCCAAGTCCGCTGGCGTCCGTGACTTTCAAAGCGGTGCTGCACTGTTTGCACGGCATAGTTCTGAACAATCTCAAGGGTGCGATCGGTGCTGAAAGAATCAACTACAATGATATCGTCACAAAGCAGTGCCGATTCAATGCAAGCGGCGATATCAATCTCTTCGTTGTAAGTCAGAATATAAATTGAGAACATTCCCAGCTTTCAGTAAGGGCAAACTATTGGGTAAACAAACTATTTCTCAGGGATGTCTCGACCAGCGCGATCCCTGCCAGCGCTGGTCAATTTTTGCGGCGGCCGAACCGCAGAATTCCCATGCTTCTCAATCCCGTCCAACCAACAGTAATGTAGCCGATCGCTAACAGCAAACTGGTGATTCCCGTCTGCAAACTCGAATTTCTCGATCGAGTTCTTAACTCTTTCTCTTTTTGTTGCTTGCGGGTGCGAATCTCGTTGCGAGCTTGAGTGGGAAGTGATTGAGCTTGCTGTTCCAAGAACTTGTCGAGGGCTTTCGGGTCATTTTTCGACTCCTGAAGCACAGCTTTCAATTCCTTGGGAACCTCTGGACTCTTGAGTGCTTCTTGCAGCTTCCCCTCGTCTTCCAGCAGCGCCCCTATCTGGGTGCGACGCTGGCTTTTGAGCTGTTCTACCTGAGCTTTAAATTGAGGGCTTTTAAGTTCTGCCTCAAGTTGACCTTCCGCTTCTCCCGCTTCTTGATCGACTTGAGCCAGAGCATCCTTGAGTTCCAAACGAGTATTGTTGAGGTGAACGGGAACCAGAGATAGGTAAACTAGACCTAACAAGCTGGAAATCAACAGCGCCCAGAATCGCAAGTCCAGCCAAACGTTGCGTCGCTCAATAGAGACTCCACTGCTGCTGTCCACCCAAAAGCCAGTCATCAGGAGGGCGATACCGATCAAAGGAATAATGCCCTTGTCAACTATCTGAGTTGCAGCAGTCAACTGCCAGCCTCGATTGAGAAGGTCTGAAGTTTCTCCCGGCAGCGACAGAACAATGCAGTCAAGCAAAGCAGAGAGAATCAAGATAATCCCGACTACTTTGAGAGTTCGAGCAGCTACTGAAGAAAATTGACGGCTATTACTTGCTTTCATAATTCGTGTTAGATAATTCTACACCTTTAGATTCAAGGGGGTAGTTGAGTGGATTTTGTTGAACGAGTTTAGCTATTTTCCACCAAAATAGCTGCTTCGGGTACCGAACTCGACTTTCCTCTGGGTTTTCACAGGCTGCGGTTGCGACCCAAAAGGTCGAGTTTCTGCACAGCTATATACAGTTGGACACAGGAGGCTGTGCGCTTCTGGGTTGGCTGTAAAGCTTGGTCAAGATTGCGCCCAGACACTGCAGCAAGCAACTGCTGGCTTCTTCTATAGTCTGACGAATCCAGCGTAAAGATGAGTTCTGCACGCTTGGGTTCGGTGCTTTTAACTAGCTTTCGCTCGCGCGGCGGTGTCAGAAATAATAGACACAGGAGGAGCGCGTTTCGTTGGGTTTCACCCCCCTAGGGCTCTCACTCCCCGATCGCCTGCCCGATGCGGTGGAACTCTCATCCCTTGTCTTATAGTAATTGATATAAGAGAGGGCGGGAATAAATAATTGTTTACCAACCTTTTTAACCTCTAATTACCAACAGCAGGATATGGCAGTTACCGATAGGCGACTACCTGTTTTTACTGGAAATTATGTTTTCTAAATTTGCTTCGTTTTCGGTAATATTTACTTATATAGTATGGCTTAAAAATTACGATTTACTAATTAAATTTTAGTCAGAGGTAAGTATTAATTAGTGGGAGATTGATTGATGAATTTTTAAATAACGAAACTGCAAAGTATCACATTTTTTGGTAGGATAATTTTGAGCGCTGTTCAAATTGGGTGGTAATGACTGCAATGATTTCTGATGTTTATACGTTGAGAGAACTTGAAAGATTGATCGCATCCGATCCGGACAAGTGGCGTCCGATCGTGTTTACTAACGGCTGCTTCGATATCCTGCACTGCGGTCACGTCCGCTATTTGCAGGCGGCAAAAAATTTGGGGCGATCGCTAGTGGTGGGCTTGAATAGCGACGCCAGCGTGCAAGCTATCAAACCGCAGCAGCCGGGATTGCCACCTCGCCCGATCGTACCGGAAAATCAGCGAGCCGAAGTGTTAGCCGCTCTCAAACCAGTAGACGCCGTAGTAATTTTTTCCGAGATTACAGCAACTAAACTGATAAATATCCTGAAGCCTGATATATACGTTAAAGGAGGCGACTATCAAGTCGAAACTCTGCCGGAAGCACCGGCCGTTATCGCCGGAGGTGGCAAGATTTCCTTAATCGAAATAGAAGTTCCGAGTTCTACCAGTGCGATCGTTAAACGCATTTTGCAACTAGGTACTTAACCATCGATCGAAAACAGCAAACAGTGAGCTAAACTCAGAAGTTGCCCCATCTAAAAATACTAAAGTGCGTGAAGCCAAGCTATCCCGTAGGGAATCGCTCGTACAACTTCATCCCAATTGCTAAGCAGGAGATAATTTTAATGGAACTCACAAGCAATAACACGATCGCGGAAATCCTAGAAAGACACAAAGCAGAGCTACTAGCAGACTGGCTCAAAGAACTGCAAAATACCGGGCTGCGGCGGGACGACTTGATGAGAGCCAAAGAATTGCGCTCCGAGTGTCAAGAGTTTCTGCAATTGCTCCACATTGCAGTCGGGCACGGTAACTTTAGCGACATCCAGACACCCGAATGGGAAAATATGCGGGTGTTGCTAGCAGAAGTTTCGCGATCGCGAGTTCAGAGAGGCTTTACTCCCTCAGAGATAGCGAGTTTCATTTTATGCTTCAAAAAGCCATTGTTCGATCGGCTTTGTCATGAACTGACAGAAAACCGCGACGCACTTGTCGAACAACTATGGCTTTCCACCAGTTTATTAGACCAGCTTGGCCTTTGGGTGACAGAAATTTTTCTCAAAGCTCGCGAAGAAGTCATTGAACGCCAGCAGCAAGAAATGCTCGAATTGTCAACACCCGTAGTCAAACTTTGGCAAGGCATTCTCGCTTTACCCATGATCGGGACTCTCGACAGTGCCCGCACTCAAATAGTCATGGAAACTCTGTTGCAGGAAATCATGGAAACCGGCTCCGAATTTGCGATTTTAGACATTACAGGCGTGCCGACTGTTGACACTTTAGTTGCTCAACATTTATTAAAAACTGTCGCTGCCGCCCGTTTAATGGGTACTGAGTGCATCATCAGTGGCATTCGCCCGCAAATAGCTCAAACTATAGTTCATTTAGGAGTTGACTTGCAGGATATTCTCACCAAAGCTACTTTAGCAGATGCTTTTAAAGTCGCTTTGCAGCGCCAAGGTTTAACTATAAGAAATATTCAAGAGGAAAGATAAAAAATATTGCCTCTTTGCCTAAAAATTTAAGTGAAAATTAAAATAGAGGTCAATTTGTGGAACGTATACCGATACTTCAAATGGGAGAATTTCTGCTAGTAACTATTCAAGTAGATATGCACGACCGCTTAGCGATGACGCTGCAAGACGACCTGACCAACCGCATTGTCAAAACAGGAGTCAAAGGTGTTTTAATAGAAATCTCTTCCCTGGAAATTGTCGATTCCTTTATAGGTCGCATTATCAACAATATCGCTAGTATGTCGCGAATTTTAGATGCTGAAACAGTTGTGGTCGGGATGCAGCCAGCAGTTGCGATTACCCTCGTTGAGTTGGGGCTTTCCCTGACAGGAGTTCGCACAGCTTTAAGCGTTGAAAAAGGCATGATTTTGTTGAGAAAATCCTTGGGTTTCTCTCCTGACGAGCAACCGTAAGCAGTCGATTAATTGTCTCATGACTGAGGTACAGGCAGTAAAAAAACCTAGTTTGTTTGGAGATACCTTGTTGACAAACTGAAGATTTCTGAGAACGGGGCTTACGCACTCAAGAGGGTTAAATCAAGGGTTTGAGATTGCTTCACTAGGTTCTCTATTGAGAGAAAATCGTAGTAAGTGCGTAAGTCCTATTAGGAGAAACTAAGTTGACGAGCGTAAGTCCTATATTTTGTGGAGAAGTTCTATTTTGGTACAGTAGCCGCCATGTCAAAACGTGAGACACTAGAAATCCGATCGTCATCCGATATAGTCCACGTCCGACAGCAAGTGCGAACTTGGGCTGTAGCAATGGGATTCGGTTTACTAGACCAAACGAAAATCGTTACCGCAGCCAGCGAACTCGCCCGCAATACTGTAGAGTACGGCAAAGGGGGAACTGTAACACTCGAAACGCTCCAATTAGGCACCCGCAAAGGGCTGAGGCTGATATTTGAAGACAAGGGTCCGGGAATTCCAGACATCGAATTGGCAATGACTGACGGTTATACTTCTAATCACGGTTTGGGTTTGGGGCTCAGTGGTTCCAAGCGGTTGATGCACGAATTTGAGATTGTTTCCAAAGTGGGTAAGGGAACTAAAATTGCGATCGTCCGCTGGCGGTGAGTAAGTAATACGATTTGAGAGTTGAGATTTTAGATTACAGCATTGGGAATGAGTGAAAGCATCCAGGATACAAGCCACCGGATTTATCTGTCCAGAAATAAAAAACCTGTATCCGATAAAGGAGCCCCCGAATTTATCCGTGGGTTCAATGCTTCAATTCTAAAATCTAAAATCTAAAATCGATTGACTGAGGACGATCGGAGTTTGGAGGTTGCGTATAGTTGTATTATTTTTTAAAATTTGTATAAATAGCAACCAGCAAAGCCAAGAAGTGATTCTTGGAATGCCACACCATACCCGGAGAGGGTTGGCGTATGGAGGATTTCATTATGAGAACTGATAAAAAATGATAGATGCCGTAGCCCTGCCCGTAACAGAAGAAAGTCAAGTGGGAGAAGCGCGCCGAATCGCAGTCGCCCTGGCGGCCGAAGTCGGATTTAACGAGACCGATCGCGGTAAAGTAGCAATTGTTACCACCGAAGCAGCAAAAAACGTGGTCAAGCACGCCCGCGAAGGAGAAATTTTGCTGCGAACATTAAAAACAACGGCAGGATATAGCATTGAAATAGTAGCGCTCGATAGGGGGCAGGGAATGGCAAATGTCGCGCTGTGTCTACGGGACGGTTTTTCTACAGCGGGAAGCCCTGGAACTGGACTGGGTGCAATTCAACGCCTCTCTACTTTTTTTGATATTCATTCTGTACCAAAACTGGGGACAGCTTTATTAGCGCGGCTGGAACCGACCCAAAATAGCCGGGAAGCATCCCAAAACAGCAATTACTTGGAATTAGGGGTCATCCACTTGCCAAAAGCAGGAGAGCAAATTTGCGGGGATTCCTGGGCTGCGGAAAATCACTGGGAGAAAAACCTGATTTTAGTTGCAGACGGGCTCGGCTACGGGGATTTGGCCCAGGAAGCGTCTCAGGAAGCAGTGCGCGTATTTGAGGAAAACGCCAAACTCGGGCCGAAAGCAATTTTAGAGAAGGCGCACGCTGCTTTAAAAAATACCAGAGGAGCGGCTGCGGCGATCGCCCAAATCGATCCTACCCAACAAACAGTTTGTTTTGCCGGAATTGGCAACATCAGTGGTGTAGTGGTCACAGATAACCAAAGCCGCACCATGGTTTCCTACAATGGCACAGTTGGACATATGATGCGAAAAGTAGCAGAATTTGTTTATCCTTGGTCGCAGCAGTCCCTACTCATCATGCACTCCGACGGTTTGGCGGCGCAGTGGAATTTAAACCGCTACCCGGGTTTAGCCTCCAGACATCCTGCTTTAATCGCAGCCGTGCTCTACCGGGACTTCAAACGCACTCGCGATGACATGACAGTTATAGTAGCCAAGGTGAGAGAAGCAGCGTGAGTTACCCAATCCTGACGACGGAAGTCCGCTTTGAACAAGACATCGTACAAGTACGCCAAAGAGCTCGCCAAATTGCTAAAGGGCTGGGATTCGATTCCCAAGTACAAACCCGCATCGCCACAGCAGTTTCCGAAATTGCCCGCAATGCTTTCAAATATGCAGGCGGTGGCAAAGTAGAATTCATTGTGGAAGGGGAATCGCCCCAAGTTTTTCGGACTCGGATTTCCGACACGGGGCCGGGAATTGCTGATTTACCGGCTGTGTTAAGCCCCAATTTTCGATCGCAAACCGGCGCGGGACTCGGTTTAGCAGCAGCAAAACGGTTGATGGACGAAGTGAAAATCGACTCGGCGCCCGATCGCGGAACGGCTGTACAATTAATTAAACAGTTTTCCAAAAATATGCCGGCGCTGAGTGCGATCGAACTAAATCAATTAGTTGACAAACTAGCGCGCCAAATTCCCGAAGATCCCTATGCCGAAATTCAGCAGCAAAATCAAGAATTACTACGCACTTTAGACGAACTCCGCCAGCGTCAAGAAGAACTCGTACAATTAAATCAACAACTAGAAGATACCAATCGCGGAGTTCTGGCACTTTACGCTGAATTGAACGACAAGGCCGAATCTCTCCGGCGCGCCAGCGAACTCAAAACCAGCTTTCTCTCCAATATGAGCCACGAGTTTCGCACTCCGCTAACGGCAATTATGAGCCTTTCGGAAATATTGTTAAATCGCCTCGACGGAGAACTTTCAGCCGAACAGGACAAGCAAGTAAATTACATTTACAAATCCGCCGAATCTCTCGCAGAACTTGTCAACGATTCGTTAGATTTAGCCAAAGTGGAAGCCGGAAAACTAACTGTTCGGGTGGCTGATTTTGAAATCGAAGATTTGTTCAGCGCTCTGCGAGGAATGATGCGCCCCCTGCTTCCCCAAAACTCTGCTGTTTCTATAATTTTTGAAGAGCCTCTCGAACTTCCCATCCTCACAACCGACGAGGGAAAAGTTGCTCAGATTTTGCGAAATCTGATTTCTAATGCCCTCAAATTTACCGAAGCAGGTGAAGTTCGAGTTGCTGCGGAAATAGGAGAGGAGGGAACAGTTACTTTTTCAGTAGCAGATACGGGGATCGGCATTCCTCCAGCCGACCAAAGGCGGATTTTTGAAGAATTTGTCCAACTCGAAAACCCCTTGCAGAAGGGCGTCAAAGGCACGGGATTGGGATTGTCTCTATGCAAAAAACTGGCGGAATTTTTGGGGGGAAGCATTAAAATCACAAGTTCACCCGGAGTGGGTTCGACTTTTTTGGTGACACTGCCGATTCTGTATCCTGGAGAGGAAGAAAACCCTTTGGAAATGTCGGCTGCTAAGGGAGATGAAATATCGCCCAAAAGCGCCAATTCTCGTAGCTTGCGGGGTTCCGGGCGATCACCCGCGGCGGATTCAGCAGCCAAAGTTTTGATTGGGGAGGATGAAGATAGTTTTTCCGTATTTGCTGAAAAACTTGCCACCAATTCCTTGTACTGCGATATAGGTCGCCAACGGCGCTGATGGTGGATGCGACTGCTCCTTGAGCAACCGCAAGCAATTTTTATCGACATTGTGATACCGGATCAGACCGAATTTCAGGTTTTGGAAGGGTTGAAATGCGATCGAACTATTTGTCAAATACCTGCTATTGTGATGAATTCAAAACATTTTGGGTTACATCACTTTTTTACTGTGCGGGATGCTAGGACTTCATGATAAAAAATATTATTCCGATGCGAAGAGAAACGATATCAGGAATTATAGCTGTTGAGGACTGAAGTCCGATGCTGCAAACCTAATTATATTTTTTCCCCGAATTTTATATGGTTCGTAAGAGAGTTAATTTATAGCAGGCAAGATTTATTTAATTTGCAACAGAATTTAACCTTTGTGCTGTAAAATGTAGCAGTTCTCAGTTGCCGACTATATAGTAGGGGCTTACCGAGGGTCTGTTTTCGTGTCGGCGATCGGCTAAAACCCATGATAAATCTCGTTCTTAGCAAAGTCTCGATTAATAAAAATAATGCAACAGTAGGCCCGTAATTCAAACCCATACAAAATAAGCCATTCCCAATTCTAAAATCTAAAATCTAAAATCTAAAATCTAAAATGGTATGACTTTCATCTCCCTTCAATATGCGCTGTTTCTGTTAGTTTTGTTCGCGGCTTACTGGTTGGTTCCGCTGCGGTGGTGGCGGCTGTTCATCATGCTGGCGGGTAGTTTAATTTTTTACGCTTCGCTGCAAATTTGGTACATTCCTCTGCTGTTAATCGGTGCTTTGTTTAATTACTGCTTGGCGATGGCGATTGGGGAACCTCTGGATTGGCGGATTGCTAATGAATCTTGGAACCGCCGCCGTTTGTTGCTGCTGTGGATAGGCATCTGCCTGAATGTGTTGCTGCTTCTGGGCTTTAAGTATGTGCCTTTTTTATTGAGTTCGATCGGCACTTTGTTCAATTGGCCTTTAGCTATCGAGGGGGCTGACTGGGTGAAAAGTCACGTCATCGCACCCCTGGGATTGAGTTTCTTTTGCTTTGAGTGCATTGCTTATTTGATTGACGTGTACCGAGGCGCGCCGGCTGCTACTTCGCTGCTGCACTTTGCTGCTTACAAGTTGTTTTTTCCCAAGCTGATTTCCGGCCCGATTACTCGGTATCACAACTTGATCTATCAACTGAAAACCCAGCAATTTCCGACGCCCGATCGCATTTCTGAAGCGCTTTGGACGATCGCCTTTGGTGCAGTAAAAAAAGGTCTTTTCGCAGATAACTTGGGAATTTATGTCGATTTAAGCTTTACCAACTTGCAGCGGGCGGGTAGCGAGGATTTGTGGCTGGCTATTTTTGCTTACGGGCTGCAACTTTATCTCGATTTTAGCGGCTATGTTGACATGGCGCGCGGTACTGCTTTGCTGTTGGGTTGGTATTTGCCACCAAATTTTGATTTTCCTTATTTTAGTGCCAGCATAGCTGATTTTTGGCGACGCTGGCACATGACTTTAGGCGATTGGCTACGCAATTATTTGTATTTTCCTTTGGGCGGTTCGCGAGTCGGTTTGTGGCGCACTTGTCTGAATTTGTCAATTGTCATGTTAATTGCGGGAATTTGGCACGGGGCAGCTTGGGGATTTATTGTGTGGGGGGGTTTACACGGTTTAGCTTTGGCGGTTCACAGGCTGACTGATGTGCTGTTTAAGCGGTTGCGGATCGAGTTTTTGTGGGAAAATCCGATCGGGATTGCGATCGGTTGGCTGTTGACTCAGGCCATGGTTTTTGGTAGTTGGATATTTTTCCGCCTTCCCGATTTAAAGGATTCTGGATGGGCGATTTCGCATTTGTGGGGACACACTGCTGACGTGCAGTTTGCTGAGAAAGTTTATGTAGAAGCTTTGGGTTTAGATAGAGTGAGTTTAGCTTGGATGTTGGCTGCTTTGGCTGTGGCGATGCTGGGGAATTATGCGTTGAGTCGGGGTTTGAAATTAGAGTTAAATTGGCCGATGAAATTGGTGTTAGTGCCGCTTTGTTTGTATGCGGTTTGGGTGTTGGCTCCCGAAGGCGGTTTGCCTTATATTTATTTTGATTTTTAGGGCATTATAGAAAAAGGAAGAAGGAAGTTCGGCAACGGATTCTGTAACGGATGTAACGGATGTAACGGATGTCATGAAGAAGGAAGTTGGGCAACGGATGTAACGGATGTCATGAAGAAGGAAGAAGGAAGAAGGAAGAAGGAAGAAGCAATAAAATCAATCGTTTCAGCCATTAACAACGTCCTAACCGTCTTGGCTGTTGCTATATTTGATTTTCCTTTTATTCCCCGTAAGGTGCGCCGAAGTGATTCCCCGCTTTGGTGCGCGGTGCCCACCCTAGAAATCACAGTCAACAGTCAACAGTCAACAGTCAACAGTCAACAATCATATCGAGGAGTGCACCCTACAACTGATAAGAACACCAGTCACTCCAGCTACCGACATAAAGTTTAGCATCGGGAATTCCGGCGATTTCTAAAGACAGTAAATTAACGCAAGCCGTCACCCCGGAACCGCAATAAACAATAATTTCTTCGGCTTTTTCTAATTCCGTCCACCGCTGTTTTTGTTCGGATGCCGATCGCACTTTTCCAGTTTCATCCGTCACCCCTTGCCAAGGATAGTTAACCGCACCCGGAATGTGACCTGCAATGGGGTCTATCGGCTCCCGCAAACCTTCATATCTCTCACTTTCTCGCGAATCAACCAAAACCTCTCCCGGCAAGTCTTTACGCTCTTTTACCGCCTCAATATCTACCGCCAAATTCTGCTGCAATTGAGCAACAAATTTACCCTCGCGGGGTTCTGGCAAAATATTTGTTACCGGATATCCCCCCGCTTTCCAGCCGCTGAAACCGCCGTCTAACAAAGCGACTTTGCTGTGTCCCATATATCGCAGCAGCCACCACAAACGAGCAGCAAAAGCCAGCCGCGAATCGTCATAGGCGACGACTAAAGTTTCTGGTGAATTAATGCCGATCGCGCTCAATTTATCAGCTAATTCTTCAATATTTGGCAGCGGATGTCTACCGCCGTGTTTGCCCACTGAACTCGCGAGATCGCGGTTTAAATCTAAATAGAAAGCTCCCGCAATGTGACTTTCTTGATATTGTTTTTGTCCCAATTCAGGGTCGGCAAGGGAAAAACGACAGTCAATGATTACAACTTGCGGATTGTCGGTATTGGTGGCTAACCATTCAGGAGAAACGATTAAAGTGTTGTCAGTCATAATTCTTCAAAATCTATATTTTAACATTTAGCGGGAAGGAGCTTTTTTATCGCGTTCTGCTTTGTCGGTACGAGATTTTTTTGAAGTTTCTTTCTCCGAAGCTCTTTTTTCAGAATTTGATTTTTTAGGAGTTGCTTTTTCCGAAGGTGATTTTTCGGCGGGTGCGGGAGTTGGAGTTGGCAGAGGAGGAGTTACTGCTGCTTCTTGAGCGTAAAGCAGATATTTCTGATACTCAATTACTTTTGCTTGAGCTAGTTGATGGTTGGGGCTAGAGACTGGTACTCTTCTCATTAATGAAACCGCTTCTTGCCAACGATCTATAACTGTACTCCAATCTTCCTTGGTTTTTGCCGATCGCCCCAATTCTGCTGCTTTGAGTGCGCTGTTAACGGCTTCTCGAAAAGTATCTGGTATAGTATCCGGTGCAGTTGCTAAATTTGCTGTTTCCTCGGGATTATTCCCCGCAGTTGCTGCTGGCTGGTTCAAAATTTTACCGACAAATGCCACCACCGCGATCGCCAACATACCCGTTACTAGCCCGACTACAATGAAAGTCGATCGCAGTCGGTTTTCAAATGCAGCAAGTTCCGGCGGTTTTTCCTCCTCAATATTGCTCTCCATGTCTGTGCGATCGTCCATATTAACAACAGCAGTATTTGGTACAGATTCTCCTGCAAAGCTCTGTGGTTCAAAATTGCTGTTCTCCAAACTAAACTCTTGACTCCAAGCAGCAGCAATCTGACCGCTTTCTCGGCCCTCAACCTTCACTTTGCGAATCGAATCCGGCTGCAAATTCGTTAGCTCGGTGCGGACAAAATCAACTAACTTATTTTCTCTGGGTACCTGCTCGGCCTCAAGAATTACATCCAAACAGTCGCCGTCGAGATTCGCCGAGGCTGTGATGCCTTCAGATTGCAACTGGCTGTTTAGCCAAGATGCGATAGCCTGCGGATTTCCCTGCTTGGCAAGTTCCTGAAAATTAAGCTCTGTCATAGCTGGACACCTGATAATGCAGAAGGTAGAAGGTAGAAGGAATGAAAAAGTCAGAAATAGTTTTTTTAAAGTTGAAAACACCCTAACTGAAATTCAACAAATAGTATAATGTATCGTGGCAAATCCCAGCCCTAAGATGCAAATTATCACTCTCGCTCCCCCTCCCAGCCCTTGGGAAAAGACTTCAGTCCTTTCTACGAACCGAACTCAGGTTTGCAGTACAGCCAAAAATCTTCTCGCTGAGCCGCCAAATACCGCTGCTTCAACCTGGTAATTGATACCGGGCGCGCAAGCAAGTCCAGATACCGCAACGGCGTTAAGTTGAACCGCAAGCATCGCCCCTACAACCAGCATCCGCCTGGAAAAATCCTCGATCGCGCGGATGCGAGATTTGAGATTAAAAAATTGTGCGATCGCAGTGCCATCGGCGGACAGCGAGTGATATCATCAGTTAGTCAATATTCAAGTTTTTATAGCAAATAACTCGATCGCACAATGGTAGCAATAGCAATTTTAGCGGCTGGACGCGGCACGCGCATGAAATCTGACTTGCCTAAAGTTCTACACGAATTGGGCGGTCGATCGCTAGTTGAGCGAGTCCTCCAAAGTTGTCAAGAAATTCAAATTACCAGGCGACTTGTCATCGTCGGTTATCGAGGCGAACTCGTTAAAGAATCCCTGATTCGAGGTCAAGAATTATCAGGGAAAAATCCTCAATCTCCTCCCCTAGAATTTGTCGAACAAACTGAACAATTGGGAACAGGTCATGCCATCCAACAATTGCTGCCTCACTTAGAGGGATTTCAAGGAGACTTGCTGGTATTAAATGGGGATGTACCTTTGCTGAGGGCAGAAACTATCAAAGAATTGATTGCTGTTCACAAACAGCACCAAAATTCTGCTACTTTATTGACAGCTAATTTGCCGAATCCTCAAGGATACGGGCGAGTATTTGCTGACAGTCAAAACTTAGTCCAGCAAATTGTCGAAGACCGCGACTGCACACCAGATCAAAAGCAAAATCAACGAATTAATGCAGGTGTTTACTGCTTTCACTGGCCGGATTTAGAGAAAATTTTGCCAGAATTGAAGGCAGACAATGACCAAAAAGAATATTACCTAACTGATACGGTAAATTTCCTCAATCCGGTGATGGCGGTGGATGTGGAAGATTATCAAGAAATATTGGGAATTAACGATCGCAAACATTTAGCCACAGCTTGCGATATTTTGCAAACGCGGGTAAAGGACAAGTGGATGACAGCGGGAGTGACGCTGCTCGATCCCAACAGCATTACGATCGACGATACCGTAGAGTTGCAGCCGGATGTGGTAATTGAACCACAAACTCACTTGCGGGGAAATACTTCGATCGCCTCTGGGAGTCGCATCGGCCCCGGCAGTTTGATCGAAAACAGTCAAATTGCAGAAAACGTGACTGTGCTTTATTCGGTGGTTTCTGACAGTATGGTTGCTGAAAATGCGCGAATTGGCCCTTACGCACACTTGCGGGGACACGCAGAAATTGGGTCGAACTGTCGCGTCGGCAATTTTGTAGAATTGAAAAATACTCAAATAGGCGATCGAACTAATGTCGCTCACTTGTCTTATTTAGGCGACGCGACTTTGGGGGAAAAAGTCAACATCGGTGCTGGGACAATTACGGCGAATTATGACGGAAAAAACAAGCACAAAACTCAAATAGGCGATCGGACTAAAACGGGTTCTAACAGCGTGCTGGTTGCACCGATAACTTTGGGGGAAGATGTTAATGTAGCGGCGGGTTCTGTGGTGACGGAAGATGTGCCGAATGACTGTTTAGTAGTTGCCCGTTCCCGGCAAGTTGTCAAACCAGGCTGGAAGTTGAAAGAACCTAAAAAGTGAAAAATCGTTCACTTTTTAGATGATCGGTTTCCACCCGCGAGTTTCGCACTGGATACCAAAGAAACCGGGTTTTTATAACGGAAGCGATCGCACTCTAGAAGAGATTTTGGTGAAAAACCCGGTTTCTGCGTAAGTCTCCAACCTTGAGAAATCGGGTTGATCGCGATCGGCTATTTTTGGTTATTTTGTTGGTGCAGATAGTTGTTAATCGCTTTAGCGATTTTTGCTTGCTGGTATGGGTTCATCGTGCGGGGTAGGGAGATGCGAGAGCCTCCACAAACTAACAATCTGATTTCGTACCAAGTGTCATTATCCCGATCTTTTGTTCGATCGACTTCCACGCCATAAATCTCGCACAGAGAGTATTCCATTACTTTACGTGCCAACAAACCCCGCTGTTTAACAGTCAAGGTGTTTAAAGTTCCATCGAAGCTGTAGGTTTCATTATTTCTCAAGACGATCACTGCGATTGCTGTAAGCAAAAATATGCCTCCTGTCCATCCCAACCAGCGATCTTCTTGGCTTAAGCGCAGCAATCGATCTTTTGCATTTTTAACATAAAAATTGATATCCGAAGCAACAGCGTCTTGGGTTCCCCAATTAGTGGAGTTAGCAGTGAAAGGAACATTGCCAATAGAAGTCAAAAGTACAACTCTGGTTTTATAGCCGCATCTTTCAACTTTAGCTCCCCGCAAAGAAGCAAGCTCAATTTCTTTGATGTTCGACCCCAGTAAATTCGAGCGCACCAACTGGCAATTTCCTTGTTTTGCCTGCAATCGCTGGCAACTCAAGGTTGCTGCATGATAGTCGAAAGTCACCGATATCAGTCCAACTGCCATGAATAAACAACTAGGGAGCCAAAAATCAAATATGCTTTTAGTCTGAATTATTAATTCACTTGCTGTTTGCTTGATTATTTTCATTTATCTCCCCCTTAAATTCCAAAAATGATGTTGCAGAGCGCCTTACTAACCCCGATCAGCCGAATTGTTAACTTATATATTATTTGAAGTCGTCCTCTGCCATGACCCTTTTATTTTAGTAATAGGTTAGCACTAAAATTCCTGACCGACAACAAATGTCGCGAGTTTACCGGCGGCTTAGTTTAAGATAGCTTTCCATGATTTAAAACACATGAATCTTAAAAATATATTAATTATGTTATGTGGAATAAAACGTTAGCTTCGTGCTCCGTAGGGAAGTAATCACCCAGGTGAGTACAGGTTTACATTTGGTTACATTATCAGTTTTATTTGCGCCTACTTAATTATCGTTAGTTATTAACTTGGGCGATTCCCTACATGATAGCTACGATTCACGGACTTGCAGGGCAAATACATTGCTAAGCGTGCGATTATCGCTAATCGATATATAGCTGCGAATCAAGTCAGCCATTTTGTACTGTTCTGTTAGTGAATAGCTTCTTAAACAGATGATATCGCCCCCGAACATCCACAAATGAACATAATAGCTACGATTTCCCTCGCTATCTCTTATTTCCTCTAATTCCACCGCAGAAATCTCGCGAGTTGAGCATTCGGTAACATTATGAAGCCACACACCCCGTCGTTTAATGGTCATTTTGCTAAAAGTTTTATCAAAAATATATGTTTCATCTATCGCCCCGTCCAATAAAGACAGAGAAAACAACAGAAATATGCCTCCACCTATCCAATTTGACGCTAAAATAATCTGCAAGAGTCCAATGACGATGAAGGGAGAAATTAATAGCAAACCATCCCAGGCGCTGGCAGTTTTAATTGTTAGTTTAGTTGGTGTTTGTTTGAGAATTTTCATGAGTTTAGTTATTCAGCTTAAAAACGAGGTTAATTACTTATATATCCGCTGTCTGCAATTTTTAAGGCACGGATTATTATTTGACACTGCTTTGGACGATCGCACTTTTGGTGTTGTCAACAGCCTTGACAGCATAAGCATCGCCCGGACGTAGCTGTAAAGCTCTGTTAAAATTGATTAAAGCCGTTTGATAGTCTCCCTGCCCGTAGTAGATATAACCGAGTTTCATCGATTGTTTGAAGTCAGAATTTTGAGCAGAAACACGAGGAGAATTAGGCTCAGAAACAGGTGCTGCAGAAGCAGGAGATGGCTCGGCAGCAGGAACTGACTCGAAAGCAGGAGATAACTCTTGGTTGGGTGATGGAGAAGTGTTGAAACCAGAAGGAAAAGAAGAGGGCGATTGCTCGTTATACCCCTGCTCTACATTAGATCCAGAGTCAGAGAGTTTTACAAAATTTTTGCCATAAAATACTGAAGTAATGCCTCCCAATACAAACATTAGTAATCCAGCACATTGAATCAAAAAGGTTTTTCTGATTTTTTTATTGCTCCAATTTTTGATATAAAAAACCACTGATGCCAATGGGACAAGCAAGTAAAGCACTCCCCAAATAGTTTCCTCTCCAAAAGCTTGAACTAATCCCCAAAAATAGCCAACAAGACTTAAAACTAAACCTAGGATAAAAAATAAGGCGATCGCAATTCCAGGCATTTTCTATTTCTCCGATTGATGTATAGTTATTTTGCCAACTGTAAAGGAGAGGATTTTCTACCTGCAACTCATTCCCCCGTTGGCTGTATAAAAAATAGATTAGCGGTGACAACAGTTCGATCGCGCACAGCCAATGTTAGGATTTTGGTTAGGAATTTGACTAGGAACTCGATCGCGACTGCCGCAAATGATACCCTCTACCCTCGATCGACCCGAAGAACCATTTGCACGGGCAAGCAAAGGCTGGGACATCCAAAAGCTTTACACCGACTTGGCAAATGCCAAAAAAGAATTCGCCCCCCACACCAGAAGAGGGCTGACACCTGTAGAAAAGCGGCATCTCTGCGGCTTGTTGTGCGGCTACAGTCCAGCGGAAATTGCGGTTTTTCTCAACAAACAAATCAAAGGTGTAGAAGTTGATTTGTCAAAAACTTTGTACAGATACATAGAATTATTGACAAATCGGCCCCGAAATGCACTCAAAAATTGGAGAGATGCGATCGACTGGCTGGAAATAGCCGGATATAAAACGCAGCCAAAAACCTCAACCGGCGCCATCTTAAAAGCAACTCTCCACCATTCAGACAGGATTTTGTCTGCAGCTATTAGTCCCGACGGACAATTCCTCGCAACGGGCTCAGAGGACAGTACAGTGAAAATTTGGAGTTAGCACAGCGGGGAACTGCGGCAGACGATTTTCGGACATTCCACAGCCGTATTGCTAGTTGCTTTCAGCCCTGCCAGCAAAACGCTGCTGATCGCGCGCGGGCACAGTCAAACTCTGGAACCTGCAAAACGGCGAACTGCTAAAGCGTTTGGCAGACGTGCGCCGCCACGAATCCGTCGCCGTTACGCCATGCCTGTGGGTTTTATCTAGCATCTCTTGGTCATGACACCATAGCTATTCAGGCTTATCTGGGACACAAGAATATTCAACGCACTATTTGCTACACGGAGTTATCGCCAGACCGCTTCCCGAATTTCTGGCTCGACTGAAACTATTTTTGGTTCAAAATCTCTACAAATCAATGGTTTCAACTGCCTTGCTTTACAAAATTTTACAACCTGTCCTCTTTTGCGCGTATCCCGGCTGAACCCCATTGAGACTGTGGTTTAATTAATGTCTAAAAAGTTACACAGAATTTTTTTGTTCTACAAAGCTTTCACAGCAATGGTTTTAGCCTATCTTCCCTCTGGTAACAGCTTCGCTAGCTCCTCGCCACCCTGCAATTTTCTTGACATCTTCCTTAAGGAGGAAGTATATTTGTTTATATTGTAGTAATGCTACTTCGGTTTTTACTAATATCCCTAACTAGACTCTGATAATGAAAAATCTATACAGCTTGCCTTCCTTGACAATGAATTATTCAGTTCCAATCGCTAAAATCCTTCAGAGTTTAATGGTTGCTACGGCCTTAGCCTTACCACTATCCGTAATGACAGCAAAGAGTGTTTTAGCTGAAACTTTCGAGTTTACTATTACTAACAAGACGGCTACTAATATAACAACATTTCAGACCTCTCCCACAGGAGTAGATGATTGGGAGGAAGACCTTCTTGGTATAGATATACTGAAACCTGGAGCATCTACAATAATAACTTTTCCCGACGGTCGGAATGTCTGTACTTACGATATCAAAGCTGTTTTTGATGATGGGGAAGAAAGTATAAAATATAAAGTTAATCTTTGTACACTAGGAACCTTTTCGTTCTACGACTAATAACGCAAGTTGCTAGTTATGCGAAGCGGTTTCCGAGCGCGTAGCGCCTGTCGTCGGGCGCTACGCGCTGTCAAGCTGTTCAATAAATCGCGATAAGATGCTTCGCTTGAGTCATTTAAGCAATACAATTGGATCTATGAATAGAATTTGGATAGTTAAAGGCTGGCTGAAAAAATTGCTATTTATGCAATCGTACTCCCTTCCCGCTGTAAGATTATAGAATCAGGTTGTAGATCTGCTTAATTGTCTTTGGGATTTGACTTTGTGTCGGCAATTCTTCCGTTTCAAATAATTCTTTTATTCGTTTTTTTACCTCTTCTATGCTCGTTCCCACTGGCAAATGGTGTAGTAGCCTCAGTCTTAGTAAATGGATTAGATATTCTGCTAGATTGAAGTTCGGTGAGTATGTTGGTGTATAAATTAACTCTACTGTGATCTTCTCCTCTATCTCTAATGCTATTTGTTCAGCTATTAAATATTTCTTCATCTTCTTTCTCTAGGTCGAATTATTATCCAACAATATCCTTATGTGATGCGCTTTTTCTTTGATACTTTCTTGGGACAATTCTCCTATCTATAATGCTATATCTTCGGTTTTTGCTATGGGTGATATAGCCTTTCTCAGAAAGATGGAGTACGCCGAAACCCTGTCTTGTCATGTCAAGCTTTTGAAGTTTAATTGTGTACCTCATCTACCCAAGAACCGCTATAGTCTGACAAACTTTTTTCCACTTATAGCATCTACCGCTAATAGTCCATTCAGCTTCTCTCTTTTTTTCCCTTCATTTGATGCCACTTCTGCTCGCGTATTTTTTTCTTCCCATCCATAGTATAGGCTTGGTCGATTCGTGACTGCAAATTCATCAAAAAATACTATTTTCTCCCCACTCTTTCTCTCTGCTATTTTTTTTTTGAACTTCCACAAACTCCTTCTGCTTCTGGCGATGCCTTTGCATAATCTCGATGCGCTTTTTGATGAGATATATTTAGATCGGCTAAAATTTTATATATTCTCGACGTTTTTAGCTCTACTTTCCACCGTTGCTTTGTTACCGCCGGCATGATTTTTCCTGTCCAGATTTCTCTGTCTGTCCCATACTTTGTTGGTTTCGCCTCTAAAATCATTCTCTTTAATTAATTTTTGCCGTTTTTCTTGCTCCCGTCTTGATTTTACCTGGTGCTTGATTGGTTGGACTATTCCCTATAACCCGATTTCTAAGTACGTTTTGACCTATCTTGCAAATGTTATATCTGTGCAGCCTAATAGCTTCGTCACTTCTGCACGACTTTTTCCTTCACTTAGATGCCTAATTGCCGATAACCTTTGCCTGATATAGGATTGCTGATTCTTGTAGTACAGTCGTTGCCACTGCTTTTTCTCTAGGCTTACCTACCGCAATTGTTGACTAAGATTCATTTCTCTTACTCCCTTTTTTTGATTTTACCTCTATCTATATTCTTTGGGCGGGAAGGGAGTAAGCATCGGCCGATGAATTGTAGGGAAATGGCACGGCGGCGTGTCCTGACTGTGGGTAATATCCATTCTGATGCCATTAGATTTGATATAAAACTAACGCCGATCAAGCTCCCCGACTTCTTGGAGAAGTCGAGGATCGGAATCACCGATTAAGAACCATTTTAAGCAATAAAAATCAACGTTCCCTTGCTCATTTCCAAAGTATCGCCCCTTTGCATACCGTTGTGAAAAGCACCCAAAATCACCTCGCTAGTTTTGCCGAAAGCGATCGCCCCGCTAGCATCAATTCCAATTGCGCCAAAATCCCGTTGACGTTCGTCAGCTTCAGTAAAAGAACGCTCAAAAGCAGCTTTCAAACTCAAACCATCTGTCACCCGAATCACAATTCGCGCCGCCAAACACTCGTCCATAATGTGCTCGCCAATCCCCGTACAGCTTACCGCCGCACTTCCAGCGGCGTAATTTCCCGCCGGCATCGCCGAGTCGCTAACCCGCCCAATCCGCTCAAAACCCTTGCCACCAGTCGAAGTGCCAGCAGCCAAGCGTCCATGCACATCCAAAGCTACGACTCCGATCGTACCCACACCGGCGGGTTCGGCAACCACGTCAGCCATTGCTTTACTAAAATTGCCTTGGCGTTCCTGCATCCACTCGTGCAAGCGCAAATCCGTCATCGGATCGTAAATCGGCAATTGAAGTTCTCGCAGCAATTCCGCCGAACCAAAATCAGAGAGAACCCGATCGTCCGAATGCTGCAAAAATTGAGCAAGTTCGATCGGATGTTGAACGCGAGAAACATTAATCGCCCCGCTGAAACGCTGCATCAAACCGTCCATTAGCGAAGCACTCATCCGAATTTGACCGTCCGACTGCACTACAGAACCAGTACCGGCATTGAATCGCGGGTCATCTTCCAACAATTGGCAGCCCCGCACCACTGCATCTACGGCACTTGCACCGTCTTTCAGCAGCGGATAAACTTCCTCCAAAACATCGTAAAGCGATTTCCGCACCGCCTCAATTCCGCCTTTACTATGTAGAGAACTGCCCGCACCGCCGTGAATAACTAGCTTTGGTTGCACTTGTTGCGATGCCATAATTTATAACCTAATAACCTAAAATTTTTCCTTTGCAATCTTAGCTTTGATCGAGCAACTTGCCCTACATTCTTAATCTTGAGCCGCCAAACGGCGGCGACGACAACGTTCAGAGCAGTATTTGACCTCATCCCAGCAGTCCGCCCATTTTTTGCGCCAAGCAAAAGGTCGATCGCACACCGGACACATTTTTGTAGGCAAATCAGATTTGGATCGTTGCTTAGCCATGCTAATTTTGACAATAGATTAACTAATTCACATCTTGTACCATTTTTATGAACAGGCAAGATGACTGTTCCACAAGAGTTAAATTTGATTGTGGAACAGGCATCTTGCCTGTTGCTAAGGAAACAACCTAATTTCTACCAAACACCTCCCCAAATAAAAATGCTCGAAACGGCCGACGCCAACATCCGAATAGTTTTAGTCGAACCGGCAGGCCCATTGAATGTCGGTTCTGTTGCCCGCGTCATGAAAAATATGGGTTTGCACCAATTAGTTTTGGTAAATCCCCACTGCGATCATTTAGGGGAAGAAGCCCGACTGATGGCTGTTCGCGCCGCCGACATATTGGAAACGGCCAAAGTAGTCGAGAGTTTGCCCGCTGCTTTGGTGGGATGTGTCAGAGCGATCGCAACTACAGGGGATGATTGTCGATCGTTGCCAACACAACTAGAAGAACCCGCAGAAGCCTTGCCTTGGCTCCTAGAAGCCCCCAGCGCCCTCATTTTCGGCCGAGAAGACTGCGGCTTAACCAATGCCGAGTTAAACCGCGCTCAACGCCTGATCCGCATTCCCAGCAGCGATGCCTACACTTCCCTAAATCTCGCCCAAGCCGTCGCTATCTGCTGTTACGAACTATACAAGTCAGTTGTCAGTTGTCAGTTGTCAGTTGTCAGTGGCCAAAAGGAATCGGCTCCCTTGGAAAATTTAGAGGGATATTACCAGCAACTAGAAACGCTGTTACTCAAAATAGGATATTTGCAGCAGCACACAGCAGCAAGCCGGATGGAAAAATTTCGGCGTTTGTACAACAGGGCCTATCCGACAGTGGATGAAGTCGCCATGCTGCGGGGCGTCCTCCGCCAAACAGAATGGGCAATCAAAACTTATCCACGAGAGGCAAATTCTGATACTCTGGATAGGGCGTTACCGGAAAATCCAACAGATAGCTAGGAGAAAAGCTGATAATTGGGGATGTGAGATTGAGAATTTTTTTCACAGAGAACTTTCGTACACCCACTTGTCACCTTCGTAACAGGGTTTCTTGACTAAAAACCTAAGCTTTGCGATAATTTGCGAGCAATAAACCCGGTTGCTGATACCATGCAGCGTCTGGGGTAAATCTAAAATCTAAAATCTAAAATCTAAAATTGATTGGCTGACAAGCTGAAAAATCTTAAACTTGAACTTTACATTAGTGATGAAGGAGTAAGACGTGGCAGAGCGGTTTCCCAAAGGATCGATATTATCGGTGATATCCTCGATATCCTCTCCCAACTCCGGCTCAAAGCAGCCTAAGTCCGGCAAAGCAAGTCAGTCTGGCAACTCGGGCCGCCGCCGTCCTCCCCAACCGCAAAACGGCAATCCAGAAATTCGATCGCCCGAACCTGCAACTTTGCCACCGCAACAAGGCCGCGGCAGCAGAATTGGAGCCAATTCTCCCACATCTTCGGAAGAATTTACTACACAAGACTTTTTATCCGATCCTCGATCGGCAATTAACCCCAGAAAACCCAGAACCAGCAAAACTCCGCAGTCGAAGACTCGCCAACCGCGCAAAAAAGGTCTCGCTGCTGTCGATATGTTCGAGTTTCCGGATCCGACTCTGGAGCGGGAAAATGTGAGTTCGATCGCCAGCAATCCCAACACCCAGCTCCCAACTGCCACTCCCCCTGCAACCCGTGGAAGTCGTCCCAGTTCGCCCCCAGTTCGCATTTCAGACACGGTAATCCCCGCAGATACCAAAAAACCCCCCGTGCCTAAACCGCGCCCACAAGCGAGTCAGAGACCGGGTAAACGCTCTGCACCTCGGAGCGTGTCGCCGTTGGTGTACGCTACTCGCTTGCTGATTTTGGGAGTTGGGATAGCGGTGATTTGCGGTACCCTGCTGTCGGTGGTGAATGCCGTCAGTCGAGCATCCACGGTAGCGACAGAAGAACAAACCACCGTAGGGCAGAAAGACCCAGCCGATAGCGCATCTGCGGCATCCGCAACCCCAGAAGTGCTACAACTGAATCAAGAATTAGGAGCTTTGAAAACCCAAGTTCAGGTTTTAGCAACAGAAAATCCTAGTTTGACAGCGGGAATATTTCTAGTTGATTTAGATACTGGAAGCTACCTAAATTTTAATGGCGATACTGCTTTTGCTTCAGCTAGCACGATTAAAGTGCCAATTTTAGTAGCTTTTTTCCAAGCAGTAGATGAGGGCAAAGTGCAGTTAGATCAGATGCTGACGCTGAAGTCCGAACACATTGTCGGCGGTTCTGGGGATATGCAAGACCAGGCTCCTGGCAAGAAGTATTCGGCTTTGGAAGTAGCCCAAAAGATGATTGTTGTCAGTGACAATACGGCGACAAATATGATGATTGAGTTGTTGGGAGGTGCTGAGGTGTTGAATCAGCATTTTGCCAATTGGGGTTTGAGGGCGACGGTTCTCCGCAATAATTTGCCTGATTTGGAGGGAACTAATACTACCAGTCCGCAGGATTTAATTAATATCATCGCCCAGATCGATCGGGGTAATTTGGTGTCGGTGAAATCGCGCGATCGTATTTTGCAAATCATGCGCCAAACTAAAAATGATTCTTTGCTGCCGAAAGGTTTAGGCGAAGGTTCAATTATTGCTCACAAAACCGGCAATATTGATACAATTCTTGCGGATGCGGGTATGGTGGATTTGCCGAATGGTAAGCGTTATTTGGTGGCGGTGATGGTGAAGCATTCACCGGAAACAGAGAAGCCAGCTCAAACATTGATTCGGGAGGTTTCTCGGATGAGTTACCGCTATTTGTACGGTGGGGAAACGCCAGCCGATTCACAAGTGAAAATTAAAAAGTGAAAATTTAACCGGGTTTTTTCCGGCTAGTGTTGTAGACTTTATCAAACTATAAATCAGTTTGTATTATGAAAGTAAACATCCGCCTTGCTTGTCTGGTAGCGCTCTCAACTTTAGCCGTTGGAGTCTCCCCCACCTTGAGTAATGCTAATCCTGCTCCTGAATATGAGACCGACGGTGTGAGAGTGATCAACAATAATATCGAACTCAATCGGGCAAAAAACTTAGCCCGTCAAGCAGCAGAAAGGGCTAATGGGGGGTTAGGCAACTATCGAGCTGAACCTTCTATGCACGGTACTTCTAAGGAATCGCCGTTTGTTGACAATGGCGATGGAACTTGGACTTTTACTTTTAAGGGTAACAAGCCTGGTTCGTCTGTCTATACTGTAGAAACAGTTGTTACGGTTTCTCAAGATGGCCGAATCAGAGTTGATTATAATGGGCGAATCCGCGAGTCAAGCGGAATTTAACAATACTTCGGACTTATATCAATTCCGGTTACACCGGAATGATGGGGAGTGGGGAGTGGGGGAATGTGGAATTATTGACTTTGACTTTATCATTCCCATGCAACCGGAAACGATATGAACTTGTGAAATAGCGATCGCCCGATTAGAGAAATCCTTGATTAAGCTTTCGGAGCGGGTGATTCTCGCAACATTCTTTCGCTACTGAGATCACGATCGATTTTCTTTGTTAAGCCGAGAGCGGGATCTGTCAAATAAACAAACGAGGGCACTCCGGTCACGCTTTCAAGTTGCTTGTTACCTCGTCAGGCAAAATAGAAGCAGGTTGATAAGTTTGCTCGTGATAAGTAGTGATATCTAAAAAAGTGTAATATAAAGAGAGATAGAGTTTACTAGATAGAGATTAGCAAAAGCTATGAAACTCAAGCATTTTATCAATCTGCACAAAGGACTCAGCTTTCCATTTATTTTGACACTGATGTTCATTTACCAAAATTTTAATTTTGGTGCTTGGGTTTATCTCGCTCTGCACGGTACTTATGGTTTGTTGTGGCTGCTCAAAAGCCAGATATATCCAGATAAACAGTGGGAACAAGAAATCTCTGTCGGAATGGGAATATTAGGCTTTGTGTTAGTTAGCCTCTATTGGGTAGCACCTTTTATTTTGATTAGCAGTGGCTCACAACCACCTCTGCCGTTAGTGGCAGCAGCAATTTCCCTAAATATTATCGGTGTCTTTCTACACTATACTGCGGATGCACAGAAGTATTACACCCTTAAGTACCGTTCGGGACTAATAACTGAAGGATTTTTTGCCCGATCGCGCAATACGAATTACTTAGGAGAAATCCTAATCTACGCAGCGTTTGCGATGCTAGTTCAGCACTGGCTACCTTTTTTAATTCTGGCAGCTTTTATTGCTGGTGTTTTTATTCCTAACATGATAAAAAAAGATCGTTCACTCGGACGATATCCTGAATTTGCCGACTACAAAACTAGGTCAGGACTTTTACTACCTCGACTATTTGTATCGACAGCTCTCGAACAAAAAAAAGACAGTTTAGAGGAGAAAGTGGGTTAAAAATAGTAGACCTCTTGCAAAATAATTTTATGCTATAATCAAGGGTTTGGCTTAAGTGGAGCAGATTGCAGGTTATAGCTAAT
>NZ_JAUBVE010000067.1:0-42755 GCF_036705715.1 Microcoleus sp. AT3-D2
GTAATTAACTCATAATTTTGCCGGAAATATCATTCTACTATGTATTTGTGTAATTAATTGTGTCTGACTACTTACTAGACAAATGACGCTGATTCTCTAGAAACACTAGACAGCTACTAGACAACTACTACCATCTAACTAGACATAATGCTAGACAGATGCTAGCATTTAACTAAACAACAACTAGACAGGTACTAGACATGACAGACAGATGCCAGCTTAATTTGAGATTGGACGGCCGCCGAGACTTGCTCGAAACCATTAAAGATGTCGCAGCAGCAGAGGGTTTGAGCGTCAACGCTTGGGTAGTGCGAACTTTGGAGCAAGCGACCAACCATGCAATAGCAGCGCCGACAACCCAACCTCAAACACAAGTGTCCGAAATTTCGGACATCGAACCAGTGCTAGACAAATTGCTAGACACTAAACTAGACACTCTGCTAGCGGCTAAATTAGCAGGGATTGAAGAACGCTTGGGAAAATTGAGTGCCTGAGTGATGGCAACGATGAATCATTCAGGCAGGGATTGAAAGCGGCCAACAAGCAACTTGCAGAATGGGATGCAGAACTCAATCAGTTACACGAGCGCAACGGCGATTTGGGACTGAAGGTGCAGATGTTGGAGCAAGAACTCAAGGAAGCGCGGCGCGATCGGGAAGCAAATAAAAACTTGGCTCCGACCGTCGCAGAATTTCCAGAGCCGGCCGACTTACTCAACCAGTTGAAAGCGCGGCGCAAAAAGTCGAGGGCAGACTTGGCTGATATGGAGGCACTGTTGGAGATACTCAGCTACTTAAAAGAGTCGGACTGAGCGAAGGATGAGCGGAAAGTGGAATATCCTAGAGGGTAATAAATCTGAAACCCGTTACCTGTAAAGAGTCAAAGTCAATCGGGATGACAGGATTTGAACCTGCGACCCCCTCGTCCCGAACGAGGTGCGCTACCAAGCTGCGCTACATCCCGAAATTAGTCACTATATTTTTAGCCTATCATACTCAAGTCAAAATTGAGCAAGCTCGTATATAATTATTTGATAATTATTTGTAAAATACTACTCAGGCGGAGACAGACGTGACAGTTAAGCCCCAGTGGTTGCGAGTTAAAGCCCCCCAGTGGGAGCGCGTCGGCAACGTCAAAGAAATTTTGCGGGATTTATCCCTGAATACGGTTTGCGAGGAGGCGTCGTGTCCGAATATCGGCGAATGCTTCAACGCAGGTACTGCGACATTTTTGATTATGGGCCCGGCTTGTACCCGCGCCTGTCCTTACTGCGACATCGATTTTGAGAAAAAGCCCCAACCTTTAGATCCCACGGAACCCCAAAGATTGGCGCAAGCAGTGCAGCGGCTCAAACTCAACCATGTCGTGATTACCTCTGTCAACCGGGACGATTTACCGGATGGGGGCGCGTCTCGGTTTGTCGAGTGCATTCAAGCAGTGCGATCGGCGATGCCCGATACAACTATAGAAGTTTTGATTCCCGACTTGTGCGGCAACTGGCAGGCTTTAGAAATCATTCTCGCAGCCCGGCCAGAGGTACTCAACCACAATACCGAAACCGTAAAGCGACTTTACCGCAAGGTGCGGCCGCAAGGAAAGTACGATCGCACCTTGGAACTATTGCAGCGAAGCCGCGAACTCGCACCTGGGGTTTACACCAAATCCGGCATCATGGTGGGACTGGGAGAAACAGACGCCGAAATTCGGGAGGCAATGCAAGACTTGCGGGCTGTCGGCTGCGATATTTTAACAGTTGGACAGTACCTGCAACCGACTCAAAAGCACTTGAACGTAGAAAACTTTGTGCCTCCAGAACAGTTTGATGCTTGGAGAAAGTTTGGCGAATCTTTGGGATTCTTGCAAGTTGTCGCTTCTCCCTTAACTCGCAGTTCCTATCACGCCGAACAGGTAAGGGAACTGATGAAACTTTACCCACGCTAGCAATTTTAATTTGAGTTGACTCGCGCCCGTTAGCGAAGCCCTCGAAGAGGATCGCACCATTCTCACTAAAACCCGATCAACCGGGTAACAGCGAGGAAAAACTTGCGCTTTATATGCAGGCCAAGGGCAAAAAACCCGGTTTTAGATGCTGGTGTTCTGGGCGTGATGTTAAGCGGGAAGCAGCAGCGAACAGCAAAACAATTATCGATCAATCGTCGCCTCCAAGTCGCGACTTACCCAAAAGAAATCCAGAAACCGGGTTTCTTGCTCAAACTTCTAGGTTTTAATCCAGAAATTTGAGCAAGAAACCCGGTTTTTGCGTCAGCCAATAACTGGGTACTGGGGACTCTAGCAACTCTGAAACCCATATTCTATAATGGATTAAACTTCTGCGCTCACTGCCGCGTATTTAATCAACAGCGCCGAGTTATATAAAGTTTTATTAAAAAAATGGCTAATTTTCCGAAGTGATCGGGAACCAGGTTATTGGTGATGAAGATTAACTTAACTTCTGACTAACGTCACTTGTTTCTAGCCAGTCACTATCTATACTAGCTACATAAACAAAGAAGTACAACACACTTTTCGGGCCTTCAACCTGTTACATCAGAAAGTTCTTAGCGTTTTCCAGAATCTTGGTAAAACAAGTGGGGCAGCAAAAGTTCGATCGAACAACAGCAGAAAAGTCAGAAAAGTTACTAAAGAAACACAAAGCGGTGATGCTTCGTCTTAACCAAATGGGCATCTTAATTATAAATAACCGCTAAGCGTAGCATCTTTTCACCCGGAGCCACTGAGAAAATCACTATGCCAGCCACCTCTTTTTACGCTGAAGCTGAATTCGACGAACAACTGCGAGTCAATCCCTTGCAAGGTGATGTGTTGGATGAAGATGCTGAAGAAGCTGGAGACGAACTGCTCGACCAAGACCCAGCAGAGACCGAAGATGCAGACCCAGCAGCCAAATTGCAAAAAAATGCCAGCCGTCGCACTACAGATTTAGTGCGCCTGTACCTCCAAGAAATAGGTCGGGTTCGTCTCTTGGGTAGAGACGAAGAAGTCTCGGAAGCTCAAAAAGTTCAGCGCTATATCAAATTGCTGGAATTACGCAACACCGTCGCCTCCCAGGAAGAAGGGCTAATTGGGCGCTTCGTGCATTTAATTGAGGTGCGCGATCGGTTAGCAGCACAGTTGGGACATAAACCTTCCCTGGAACGCTGGGCATTAACCGCCGGTGTCAGTGACGTGCCAGAACTCAAGCGAATTATGTCTGAAGGCAAGCGCCAGTGGGCCGAGTTAGCCGAGATGACGGTCGAGACGATCGAAAGAATTCAAGCTGAAGGCGTCGAAGCTAAAGACCACATGATTAAGGCGAACCTGCGCCTGGTGGTTTCGGTGGCGAAAAAATATCAAAATCGCGGTTTAGAATTGCTCGACTTAATACAAGAAGGTACTCTGGGACTGGAGCGAGCTGTAGAAAAGTTTGACCCGACGCGGGGCTATAGGTTTAGCACCTATGCCTACTGGTGGATTCGGCAGGGAATTACGCGGGCTATCGCCACTCAAAGCCGCACCATTCGCCTCCCCGTCCACATCACCGAAAAACTTAACAAAATCAAAAAAGCCCAGCGCAAAATTTCTCAAGAAAAAGGTCGGACAGCTACGATCGAAGACATCGCTGTCGAGTTGGACATGACAGCGCCCCAAGTCCGAGAAGTTTTGTTGCGAGTACCCCGTTCTGTTTCTTTGGAAACTAAAGTGGGCAACGAAAAAGATACAGAGTTGGGCGACTTGCTAGAAACCGACAGCATCTCCCCAGAAGAAATGCTGATGCGAGAAGCTTTGCACCGCGACTTGCAGCAACTGCTGGCAGATTTGACCAGCCGCGAGCGAGATGTAATTCTGATGCGCTTTGGTTTGGGTGACGGACACCCCTATTCGCTGGCAGAAATCGGTCGCGCCCTCGACTTGTCCCGCGAGCGCGTCCGTCAAATTGAAGCCAAAGCTTTGCAAAAACTCCGCCAACCTAAGCGTCGCAACCGCGTCCGCGACTATCTGGAGTCTCTGACTTAAATTTGGCCGGTCAGTCAGCGCGATTAATCAGGGAGCAAGGCATTTGGCACTTGTGCAGAAGGCATGAGGCATTCGGCAGAAGTAACAATATTTACTTCTCAACCACTTCTCTGTCCTCTGCAGCAAGTCAATCGATTTTAGATTTTAGATTTTAGATTTTAGATTTTAGAATTGAAGCCTTGACCCCACGGATAAATTCGGGGGGCAAGTTTCATCGGATACAGGTTTTTTATTTCTGGGTCCTGAGTCTCCGAAGGAATGAATCCGGGGGCTTGTATCCTGGATGCTTTCAGTCATAAAGCTTGTTAAAAGTCAAAAAATATCAAAAACCAAATTTTTTCCTCAATCTTTTTTCAATAAGCTGTGATATTTGCAAAATATCTCGATCGTTGTGTATTATTGTCAATAGGCAGACTTTCTTGAGAGGGTCACTATGGCACTTTATACCGCGTCCTCATTCAAATCCGAACTCAATGACAAAGGCTGGCGGATGACTCCCCAACGGGAAACCATCTTGCACGTGTTTCAGAACCTCCCCAAAGGCAATCACCTGAGTGCAGAGGATTTGTACACTTTGTTAAAAAATCGCGGAGAAAATATTAGCTTGTCCACCATTTACCGAACTTTAAAGTTAATGGCAAGGATGAGCCTCCTCCGCGAACTCGAACTAGCAGAAGGTCACAAACACTATGAAATAAACCAGCCTTACCCGCATCACCACCACCACCTAGTCTGCGTTCAGTGCAACAGAACGATCGAATTTAACAACGATTCGATTTTGAAAATTGGCATGAAGCAAGCTGAAAAGTCTGGGTTGCACCTGCTAGACTGCCAGCTAACCATTCATACGGTGTGTCACGAAGCTTTGCGGATGGGATGGCCGTCTTTGGTTTCCAGCAATTGGTCTTGTCCGAGGTCGATCGCCCACAACGGCAGCAGCGCCCCGGATTCAATCGAGTGACATTACACTATTTTCGCATTTCAAGTATGACTTGTTACAACTTTTAACAAAACTTGGTAGCCCAAGTGCGATCACAGTTACGCGGAAACCGGGTTTCTTAGGAAAAATACATCATTTCAGGAATGAGCCGGAAACAAGAAACCCGATTTCTTTGATGTAGCGTCCGCAAGCGTGGGGCTAAAAAGTTTGGCTCAACAAATCGTCGCTGCTGATCCCGTAACTGCGCTGAGCTCGATCGAGAGCGTCTCTCGTCGAAGTATCCAAAACTCCGCTGATCGAGCCTGTGTAAAAGCCGAGGTCTTGCAGTCGCCTTTGTAATTGCTGAATGCTCGATCGAGAGTTGGAACTGCTGCTAATTGGAACAGCAGAAACAGCTACCCGCCCAGCTAATCCGTTTTGGATCGCAGCCAAAGTCGCCGGAGTGGCAATACCCGTCGCCGGTGACAAATTGCGTTCCTGCTGAAACGACAGCACCGCAAACTCGGTCTCGGCTCCAAATACTCCGTTCACCGGGCCGGGGTTTTTGCCCAGACTTCTGAGCGTAGACTGAAGCTGTCGGACAGCAGGCCCAGTATCGCCCCGTCGCAGACCAGCGGCAATTTGCGGCACAGGCGCTGCAGCCTGCCTGTTGCCTTGCCGCAAAGCCGATCGAGTGCTGCGATCGACTCTTCCAGTCCCGAACATCCCGCTATCTCTCTGAAAGCGGATCAAAGCTGCCTGAGTTGGTCGATCGAACCAACCGTGAATCTGGCTCCTGTAATAACCCAATTCTTGCAGCCGCCGCTGGACAAATTCTACTTGTCGGCCTCTGTCGCCCAACTCCAGAAAATCTCCGGCATTACTCTGTTGGTCATCTTCCTCAGTCCAGGAGGTAATTTCAGCTTGCCTCATCTGGGCATCAATAGCAGTCAAAGTAGCAGTGTCAGCGCAGCCGTCAGAAATGAGATTGTAATCTTGCTGAAAACGAGTCACAGCGTAGAGAGTGCGTTCCCGAAACTTGCCGTCAACGCCGCCTTCAAAATAGCCCAAAGCTTTTAATTGCCGCTGGATCAAGTCTACCGTCGCCCCTCTGTCGCCGAACCGCAGCCCCTTGCAACCGCCATTTCCCGAAATATTCCCTGGAAGCGTAACGGGGGGAACAGGCCGGGTGGAACCAAACAGCAAAGCTAAAGTTTGCCTATCGGCAATTCCAGTTACCCGCAGTCGATTAATTCGCTGGAAGTATCTAACCGCATTTTGAGTAACTTCGCGAAAACTCCCTGTGGGATGGGCGCTGAAGTAGCCTAGCTGCTTCAACCTGCGCTGGAGAGCAGAAACATCTGCACCCGCGTTTCCAAAACGCAGCTCCCGATAATTTGTATAAATAGTATTAAAAGGCCGATCGTCATCCCCGGCAAAACTGTTGAGTGCTATCACAGTAGCTCGATCAGGCCTACCAGTCAGCGACAGTTGATAGTCTCGCTGAAAGTTAGCCAGCGCTTGTTGAGTAACCGGGCCGAGTTGACCTGTCGAAGATCTGGGAAAATAACCGAGTTCCCGCAACCTGTCTTGAACCGCTCGCACATTCGGATATCCCGGATCTATTTGAGCAAAAGCCGAACCGGCTGCACTCAAAACCGACAGCATCAAAGCCAGAGATAGCAAACGGACGTAAGCCTGACTCGATAGGTTTTGCCACTTGGGCGCATCAAAATTTTTCGACTCTGCGGGTGCTTCGCAAACAAGAGCAAGTTCGAGGTAAGCAAGAGATTCCATAATTTTTTAGTGTGAAATTGTGGGTGGGTTGTGTGAGCAAACTGCCAAAAATGATTTTTGGTACGCTTGGCTTGGATTCTATCAACGCTAAGTTCTACTTGGAAAGCGCGAAGCACCCGTGTTTATAAAAAATTTACTGTCAAAAATAATTACAGGTAACACCCAAGATAGCATTGCTCCTTCTAGAGACGCGAGACTCAGCAAAAAAGTTTGCAGGCATAGTCTTAGCCTTTAAGGCCAAAAGACAATAAGTTCTGGGGTAGTGCTGGCTAATATTTTATCTGGCTGCCGCAGAAATTACCACAAGACTTGGGCGCAGTTTGTCATCATCTTAATTGGTTATCTGGTAAAGAGCCTGAAATAGCAGTTTTTTTGTTAAAAAACGCGGCTTCTTCATGTGGCGAGTGCGTCTGGGAAAGTACCGCTGATTAACCAAAAAACTAGCGACTAAAAATCCCCACTTTTGCTAGTTGCAAATCGGGCGGGGATTTCTTTAGAAGTTGACTTTGTAGTAAAAAATCGACGATCGCTTAAATTAAGCCGAACCGATCGCAAATTACAGCTACTCCCGCTGCAAAAACAGTAATTGCGATGGCTACCAGCGGGTTTTGCCCTCTGCTAACCGCAAAAGAGGTAACGACCCCAGCTCCCAAAGCCGCAGTAACAGCAGCAGTCGCCAAATCTCTATCGGGACGTTTGTCGTACATATTTTTTATTGTTGGTAGCTGTTAAGCTGAAAACTTACATCTTGTAATCCAAGCTACCACTCTTGCCTGTTCGGCGGTGACAACAGCCTGCGTTTTGCAACTAACCTTAAAATTTTGCTAATTTTCTTAACATACTCTCCTGAATAACCTAAGTTAGGATTATGTATTTTCGAGTTTTTATGTTGAAGTTTAGCTCTTGAAACCTTTTGTCTGCTGGGCTTTCATGTCCAATTCAGGATTTTGCAGAGGCGATCGCACCTGCAGTGTCAGCGCATCAAACTGCAATCCCAAATATCGTAAATAAATTTAACTTGACTTTTTGTGATAAATGTGTATCTCGATAGTGGCAACAATAGACAGGAAAAAACCCGGCGTTGGTGAACAATTTTCACGCTGCGATTGCTTCGCTGCCCTCACAATGAGATGAGTATATTTGTTGTCTAGTCTAATTAGTATCTAAGTTTTATTCGCCCTCAATTCTTTCAGTATTGCCGCCTTTGACCCAACCTTCGCGATTGCCATCCTCAATCCGAATTCGCTGCCACTCTTTGTCGGGCGACTCTTCCAAAACTACGACTCTTTCCTTGTAACCAACACCGCCAATGCGGTTCGAGTCTCGGCTACCAGTATCGCGGAGAATTAAGCCGATCGGCTGAGTCACCATCGCGCGGTAAGCTCCTGGTTCCAGCGGTTTCGGAGACGGGGCATCGCTAGAGGTAGAAACAGAGCTAGCCTGGGCTGTTGACTTCGGCGCAGCGCCCGCAACCTGAGCTGGTGTTTTGTCGTTGGAAAAAACAGGTTTTTCGGGCACAGTAGTTAGCTTAGCGGCAAAGTAAAGTGCAGCAGCCACGCTAGCACCTGCCATCAGGACGATCGCGAGCAGAAAACCCACTAAAAATTTGAAAACGCTATATACAGTGTTCATAAAACCGCAAATGAAGGAAGAAGGAAGAAGGAAGAAGGAAGAGGGAAGAAGGTTGACTGTTGAGTGTTGACTGCTGAATGTTGAGTAAAATCTGGTAACTGCCAACTGACAACTGGCTAGTAACTACTGACTACTGACTTCAAAAGCTTAGCCTTGAATCCGGCGGCTCAAACTGCCGTATCTAGAAGCAAGGCGAGCTTTCCCAGCAGCGGCCCAATCTTGGAGAAACTGGATTTGTTCTTGAGCCGTTCTGGCTAAGGGCACCATCTGACTAGCTGATTCTAAAATATCATCTGTGGTAAAGTCTCGATTTTGGCTAAACCCAATGTGCATTGCTTCAATCAAAGTTTGCTCGATTTCGGCCCCTGAAAAATCGGGAGTTTCGTAAGCCAAGCGCTCTACATCGTAATTTTTGATGCTGTGCGATCGCAACCGCAACAAATGTACCTCAAAAATCGCCCGCCGTTCCTCCTGGCTGGGCAAACCCACAAAAAATATTTCGTCAAACCTGCCTTTTCTCAGCATTTCTGGCGGCAAAGACTGGATGTTGTTGGCTGTTGCGACTACAAACACCGGCGAAGTTTTTTCTGCCAACCAAGTAATAAAAGTCCCGAACACGCGGCTGGTTGTCCCGGAATCCCCTTTACCGTCTAATCCCGCAAAAGCTTTGTCAATCTCGTCAATCCACAGCACGCAGGGGGCCAAAGCTTCCGCTAGCTGAATCATTTGCCTGGTGCGGGATTCGGATTCTCCGACTAATCCGGCAAACAAGCGCCCGACATCCAACCGCAGCAAAGGCAAATGCCAGTGGTGGGCGATCGCCTTTGCAGTTAAGGATTTTCCGGTTCCTTGAATTCCGACTAACAACAAACCTCTGGGATGCGGCAAACCGTATTGGCGGGCTCGATCGGAAAAAGCACCGCCGCGCCGCAGCAGCCATTCTTTGAGATTGTCCAAACCGCCGATATCGGATATATTTTCGCGGGCTGGGTAAAAATCCAGAATTTGAGTTTGGCGAATTGTTTGGCGCTTTTCTTCTAAAATCAGTTCCGCGTCGTCGGGATGGAGTTCGCCTCTGGTGGCGATCGCCTTTGCCAAAACTCGGCGGATTCGTTCGATCGACAGGCCTTGACAGGAGCGGACTGTTTCGTCCAGCAAACGCCCTTCAATGGCTTGTCCGGTAGCCCCTAACAGCCTTTCTACCTCACTTTTGATTTCCGCCGCCGCAGGCAGGGGAAACTCCAAAACTGTCATCACTTCGCTGAGGTCTTCCGGGATCGAAATTAGAGGAGATACAATGACAATGTTTTTGGGCACTGATTTGAGGAGTCTCGCCAAATTCCGCAGCTTGCGGGAAATCGAGACATCTTCCAAAAACCGCTGAAAGTCGCGCAGAATAAAAATTGCCGGCGCGGTGGCGGGCAATTTTTCGAGAAATTCCAAAGCTTGCAGCGGGTTGCGCTTGCCAAAACCAGCATCGTTGGGATTGCCTTGGTAGCCATCAACAAAATCCCAGATGTAGACGGCGCGAGAACCTTGTTTTTTGGCACTTTGGGCGATCGCCGCTTCTACGCGCTCTTCCTCCCGTGTGGGAATGTAAATTAGGGGGTAGCGCGATCGCAGCAGCAGTTCAAACTCGTCGCTAAAAATAGTCATTAGTCAGTTGTCAGTGGTTAGTTGTTAGTGGTCAGTGGTTATTTATTATTTGTTATTTATTATTTGTTATTAGCTAATGCCCACTGCCAACTGTCCACTGCCAACTGACTAAGGCAATTGCCGTTTAAGTGCTTCCAGAGAGGCCCAGCGACTGTCTGAGACTGTTTCGGTGCTTTCTGTATTTGCATCATCAGTTAAAGAAATTCCCGGACATTCAGTATCGCATATCTGTTTGTGCGGCAGTTCCAAACACATTTGCTCGTACACCCAATCGCCCGGAGAGAAATAGCCACCTGGGGACAAATTTTCCACCAAATCTTCTAAAGCAACTTCTATTTCTGCTGAACTGGAATCTGTTTGATTTGCTGTTTCTTCGAGCCAGATTAGTTCCGATGAGTTGAGTGCCAAACGATGATTGTATTGTTTCAAGCATCTGTGGCAGGTGAGAGTAACAATTGTTTCTGCTTTTGCCTTTACCTCAAGATAATTCCCTTGGTGAGTCACTTGCAGTCGCCCTCGCACCGGAGTAAGAGTTTCTAAATCGGGGATAAATTGTTCAAAATCAATGACCTCTTTCCGCTCAGTTTTTGTGAGTAGATGAGGGATATAAATTGTCTCCATAATCTTTTGCCTTCCTACTTCTTGAATTCAAAGGTCAAAAGGAATAGTTAATTTTTAACTTCTTCCTTCTTCCTTCTTCCTTCTTCCTTCTTTAGCGTCAGCGCAGTCGCACTACCAAACGCCGATCGGGTTCTTGTCCTTGACTGTAAGTTTCTATATCCTCACATTCGCTCAAAAAGCTGTGGACTTGACGGCGTTCTGCCGAAGACAGCGATTTTATTTCAACTTCAACTCCTGTCGAGCGCGCTTGATCTGCTGCGTACTCTGCCATCGATCGCAATTCCTCTTGGCGGCGGATGCGATAGCCATTTAGTTCAACTGTATAAGGAATTGACTCCTCTACTTCCTGACCTATATTCTGAACCGTGTTACAGAGGTACTGAATGGCATCTATTACATTACCGTTTGGCCCGACTAAGATTGCAACTTGTTCTGGAGTCAGATTGCTTTCATCTATTGTCATCCAATAGCAATCTTTTTGTTGTTCGCATACCACTTTTGAAGGAATTGCGGACAGTTGTAGCAATTCTTCTAACCATGCCTGTCCGCGCTGCATTTGAGAGTCTTTCATTGTTGTTAAAATCAAGCCTTTTTCTTAGAACGCTTGGGCTCAAAGGGAAGTGCATCTAATCCTTGTTCTTTTTGGGTTTTCGCCTCTGCTTCGTCCACTATTTTTTGGAGGTTTTCGGGCAGCGGTTCTCGCGACAAAATAAACGATTGAACTGTTTGGAAGATGTTAGCAATCAGCATATACATCAACACGCCGGCGGGCAGCGGGAAGAACAAAAACATCCCTGAAAATATGACTGGCGTCAGTTTGTTAACTGTAGCCTGCTGGGGGTTGTCGTTTGGCCCTTGTGCTTGTCCTGAAAGGGTTTGGTTGATGTACAAACTGATGCCGAAGCCCAGGATCATTACCAAAATATCCCAGTGGATTGTACCGTCTGAGTCGATCGCGCCAACGCGGCCTAGAGCTTCAATAAACAGGAATCCTTTGTTACTAGCCAATCCAGGGATTGTGCCTTGAACTGTGGCTTCACCGGGCGCTAAGGCCGTGATGTTTCCCTGTTCATCTACCTTGATCAGATCTTCGCCTTTGATGACTTTCCAGCCGGGTTCAAAGTCGATTTCGCTCTTATTTTCTCCCGCTAAAACTTTGAGAGGTTTGCCCTCTGGGGTTTGAAAATTAATCTTGGTTGTGTCGCCGACTGCGAGTTTGTCGCCGCCTGGAATTACGCCCACAACAGGAGCATGAAAAGTACCTGTGACGTAAATATTTTGTGGCGGTGTAGCAAAAGCTTGCGGTTGAACAGATTCTATTTGTTCTTTCGGCAAAACTTGAACGTTGACGCTGTAATTTATGTCAGAAAACGGCGAACCCCGGAGCGTTGCAAACAGTGCAAACAGCACTGGCATTTGCAGCACCAAGGGGAAGCATCCTGCTAGAGGATTACCAAATTCTTTGTATACTTTGCTCATTTCCTCCTGCTGTTTTGCAGGATTGTCTTTATAGAGTTTTTGAATTTGATCTACTCGCTCTTTCATCAATGGCTGCGCTACTTTCATGCGCCGCATATTGCGAAGAGAGCCTGCGTTGAGAGGATAAAGAGCAAAGCGAATCACGAGCGTCAGAGCTACGATCGCTAAACCGTAGCTTGGCACGATCCCGTAGAAAAAATCTAGGATCGGAAGCATGAGGTTGTTGGAGAGAAACGAGATACCGAAATCCATTCGCTTTGAGTTAATTTAGGTGCTCTATGTTTGCTGTTGAGAACTATTTTTACCCGCTTAACGCGAGCCGCCTCAATTTTTAGGGTTTTGTCTCTATCTTAGGACATTGCCCGTCGATCGACCGCCCGGTCTGCGGGTTTGTTTTAATGAGTTTGGCAATACTCGCACTCACTTTACCCTGATTTGATGGCAAAGCGGTTCGGTTATTTAGCTTGGGCCGCGTTTGCTTTTTGAGCGGCTATGGGCAGTTTTTCGTTAATGTAGTCATACATTGCTCGAAATTTCGGCATAGCTCTGAGTTCCAAGCGGCTGCCATTTTTCATGGTGAGCACCATGTCTCCGTAAGTCCCGAAACCGCGAGGTACTGTGACGATTTTGACTATATCTGAGTAGATAACGTCTGTCTGCTCGCCCCCCATCCAACCGCTAGTTACGGACACTCGGCGGCTCGTGATCCGATACCGCAGCCACAGAGCCCGGACAATTGCTCCTACTGCGAGGGGTATTCCCACCACAGTCAGCCCCAAGAGTAAATTGAGGATCAAGTCTCCGGGCGCGGGGCCGCCTTCATAATATACTTCCTCTCGAATTCCCATCTAGTACCTCGGCTTCTACCAACAACTGCTCTAATTCTTGCAGAATTTCTGCATAATTGCACTCTTGTGCGATCGGACGCACGACAATTACTAAATCCCACCCTAATTTTAATCGGGGCAATAGCTGTCGCAAAGCTGCCCGAATCTGACGCTTAATCCGGTTGCGGACTACAGCGCGTTTGCTAACCTTCAGACTGATAGAAATGCCTGTGCGAGTTGGCTGCAAGGATTTTTCGGCTGTCGGTTTGCTTAATTCGACGCTTTTGTGTTTACGCAGAGCTCTTAAGCTGAAATGAGCGGAGTTGCGGCGCATTCCCTTGCGGTAAACGGCGCTGAAGTCTTTTCGGTGCTTGAGTCGGTTTGTCTCGGGCAACATGGTGGCTGCGATCGTTGAGGCCTCTCAACCTTGATGCAGTGCTAGACTGCGAGGCGGTGGCGACCTTTGCTGCGGCGAGCTTTGATTACCAATCGACCGGTTGCGGTACGCATTCTGGCGCGAAAACCGGATGTTCTTTTTCTTTTGCGGCTGGTTCCGTGCAGGGTTTGCTGTGTCATTTTGATTTCTCCCGGCTTGTTACTTTACTTTTGATTAATATTCACAATCTTCTAGTATACCATAGAGTTGTTTTGTTGGCAAATAATTTTAAATTCATGATATTAGTTTGTGGGTAATTTCCAGAAACCCGCTTTCTTTCGAGATATTTCGTATCCCAATTAAGATTATCCAAGAAAGCGGGTTTCTTAGCCTGTGGTTAATTCCCAGAAAAAGGTACTATGGATGTAGTTTTTGGAGGATTAGGGCTATGACTCCACAACCTAATGGAAAAGTGACGGTCGTCCGCACAGAAAGGGGGCTTACGATCGCGGGGACACGCATAACCCTTTATGATGTAATAGATCATCTCAAAGTCCAGTATCCCCCTAAATTCATTCGTGACGTATTTAACCTTACGGATGAGCAGTTACGCGCTGCCCTCTCCTACATTGAGGCGCACCAGACAGATGTAGAAGCTGAGTACCAAGAAGTTTTGAAATCAGCCGAAGAAACCCGGCAATACTGGGAAGAGCGCAACCGCGAACGCTTTGCTCGCATCGCGGCAACTCCTCCTCGCTCTGAATATGAAGCTATGCGAGTCAAACTTCAGGAACGAAGAGCGCAGCGGGAAGCCACAAAGCAATGATGATTCTGCCTGACTACAATTTGAATCGGCAAGCTCTCTAATGCACAAATGGCAGAATATTACGTTCGATTAGATGAGGCAGAAGCCACTAATAAAGTTGAGGTCGAGGAAACAGCTAAGTGACTTTGTGGATATTTCATACCGCTCTTTATTAGGAAAGTAAATTATGGATATTAATTCTCTAGCTGAACTAGAAAATTTAGAATCAACAATACAATCAGTTTTGGGAAACCTAAAACTGGGAGATGTCCTGCATTCACTGTATCTACTTAAAAAAAGCTCTCCTGAACTGGAACCTTTTATGATAGGAGGGGTCGCTTTATTTGCAATTAGATTTTGTCCTCCCAGTAAAACATCTCAACTAAGAAAAAATTATGATATTCGTAATATAGTCAATATTTCTAATGAATACTACTTGGCTGATCCTATAACTTTTGACAAGGATTTGCATGATAAATTCATTGATGAAAATCCCGTCTTTCTGCTGTTAAGAATTGTTAGTAGTCAATTCCCTTTTAAACCTGGTCTTTTTAGTGAATTCTCACGCCCAGCGTTATTGTTCCATGAAATTCCACAACAATTAAAAAACCTTCCAGGTATTCCTGAATTTGATTTTAACAGTAAATTTCAGGCTATCACTGGAGTTTCGGTTATCGATTTTATAACCATAGGTTTTGTAATCTATTCTGCATGTAGTGGAAATTTTAGCGTCAGCCAAAATTACTTCAAGAAGATGCGGAAACAGGGAATTAATGTAAGCGACCAATCTCTCAGAGCAGTCCTCAATCAACTGATAGCAGATAAGTCGAAATTGGTTCAACTATATGAGAAGCGAAAAAATCGAGATAGGCGTTTCCGAATGTATGATTTTAATCCTCTGTTTTCGTATCCAATTATTAGACCTTGCCAAAACAAGCAATTTTATACTCCGGACAAGGATTTTATTCATGCGCCTGTACCTGAGTTAGTCGCTTCAAGAATTTCAAGTGGAATTTTTTATCAAATGTTTAATACCTATGGTACTGAATTTTCTGAATATTTCGGCTTTGTTTTTGAACGGTATGTAGGTCTTGTATTGGAAAAATGTTTGTTGTCGGAGCAGCTATTATCAGAGTCAGACATCCGAAACTTCTATCCGGCTGAAAAAGGGAAAGCTCCAGATTGGATTATAGTTGATGGTTCAACAGTGCTTTTATTTGAATGTAAAGCAACTCGTTTTTCTAGAGCTGCACAAGCAATAGCCAGTGAAGATTCAGTCAAGAGTAGTCTAGCGCAAGTAAAGAAAGGCTTAAAGCAACTTGCTAGTTTCATATCTGCTTGTCAGGCTAAAATTTCTGAGCTTCAGAAGTTTCACCACTGTAGTACGTTTAAGCCAATTCTTGTTTCACTAGAACCACTATTTCTGATTAATAGCGAATTTTTTCGAGAGTATATAAATACCCTATTAACTGCCGAAGGAGTAACTGGACTTGACTGGCAAATACTTTCGATTGATGAGCTAGAAGCTCTACAACCTCATATTGCTGCTGGTTTTAACTTGTCTCAGGTTTTAGATGAATTACGAAATAAATCATTCAATGATGTTCATGAAAATTTAATATCTCAAACTAACAAAAGTTTTGCTGATTCTTTTTTGTATGATAAGCAGGAAGAGCTTTATCAGCGTCTTGGCCTTCCTGAATAAAGCCGTCCAGGAAATAGAAAAGGTGATAAACAGCATTGCTCGCAGGGCTCGCCACATAAGAGCCCCAATGCACACCGAGCGTCGGAAGGTTATCTCGTGGAGGTTCGAGGATATCTGCGGCGGGTGATTGGGAACGTTATCTCACTTCGTTTCTGAGTAGGGACAGGACAGAGCACAGATCGATCGCAGCAATTAGCTCGTGAAATTCTGCCTAAATGTTGCTTGGGCTCAGGTGCGATCGCCACAGATAGATTATTGCTCGAATTCCCGACTGAAAACTCAATTTATTACCCAATTTCTCGCACATTGGAGTTTTCACCCCTCTCTACAAGAGCTACCATCCTATACATCCAGTAATCGATCGGGATCGATACCTTGCGATCGCAGCATTTCCTCTAAGCGTTCTACACGTTGCTGGACTTGCTCCTTCGCCAGTCGCTCTTGCTCTGTGCGTTGTCTTTCCCGCTCTGTTGTATGCCGGAGTCTGTCAGCCAAATGCGCCAAATGCGCCGATCGCGCGTCTCTCTCTGGCGGCGGACTAGGCCTGTTTCTTCCATGCGATCGCGCGTCTCACCGTCCCGCCTACCTCTTGCAGTTTCTCTGTCGCCAATGCTGAAGTCGGCAAACCGTCTTCTTGCCACAAGCCCAAAGGGTGCAAGTCGGTTTTTTGGCGATCGACTGCTACGCTAAAACCGGGAATCCGCCCTCTGCCGGATATGTTAACAATTCTTATTGTTCTTAAACTAGAAAGAGTAAATCTAGTTTGCAATCAGAATTTATGTTGCTTCCACCCGACCAACGCACCAAGTTAGACGACACCGACGACAATTTGTTCTATTCCGCTCCCCGGTTTGTGACTCACGTAGACGATGGATTCATTCAGCAACTCACCGATTTATATCGGGAACGGCTGAAACCGAATACTCGGATTTTTGATATGATGAGCAGTTGGGTTTCTCACTTGCCTGACGAGATGCAATTTGCCCATGTGGAAGGGCACGGCATGAATGAAGACGAGTTGGCAAAGAATCGCAGACTGAATCATTATTTCGTGCAGAATTTGAACGCAAATCCTAAACTGCCGCTGCCGGATGCAGAGTTTGACGCAGTTGTCAACTGTGTTTCGGTACAGTATTTGCAGCACCCGGATGCGATTTTTGCGGAGATTCACCGGATTTTGAAGCCTGGTGGAGTAGCAATTATGAGCTTTTCCAACCGGATGTTTTATCAAAAGGCGATCGCGGCTTGGCGGGAAGGATCGGAGGGCGATCGGGTAGAATTAGTCAAGGGTTACTTTGATTCCGTCAAAGGAGCGAACATACCCGGGTTTAGCAAGCCGGAAGTAATTGTTCGCAAGGCTAACTTGCCGAGTTTTATGCAAATGCTGCGAATAGGAAGCGGCGATCCATTTTATGCGGTAGTTGCTTACCGCCAAAGTTAGAATTTTTTTGGCAGTAAGGACTTTAGGACTTTAGGTGGAGATTGAAAGCACTAAAGTCCTTACTACAAAATGATCGGAAGCTACGCTCTTTAGGTTAGGATATATTTAATATTTGCTCCTAAAATATGGAAAACCAGCTTTTGCAGCGCCTCACACTCGATCCAAATATCTGCCACGGAAAACCCTGTATTCGCGGTCTCCGATATCCAGTAGAGTGGATTCTTGAATTACTCAGTTCTGGTATGAATGCTAAAGAAATTATAGATGACTATGACGATTTAGAACATGAGGATATTCTATAGCAAGTCTATTTGAGTCGTGAATGTAGAACCACCTGAAACGTTTGTGATGATTGAATCCATTGTTTACAAATCAAATGGTTTTGCTATAGCTGCTTTGCTATTGGCCGCGCGGCTGACTCAAGTGAAAAGCATATACCGAGTATTGTAGTTCATCAGTAATAATAAACTAGGGTAACACCTTGATATGAAACCATATCACCAAATATCTATTAACGAATCTGGCGAACCTTTAGTCCCTATTCCACCAGAACATTTTGTTTTTGAAATGCCACACCCTTATCAAAAGTTGGGTGCTCCCTATCACAATAGCAAAGCAGATTCGCCTTACTATTTGCGGCAAGGAGTTGTAGATAGTTTAATCGCCGCTCAAGCCCAGCTACAGCAAAATTATCAAAATTGGAAAATTCTGATATTTGACGCTTATCGCCCGGTGGAAGTCCAGCAATTTATGGTAGATTATACTTTTAATCAAATTGCCCTAGCTCAAGGCTGCGAATTTCCAGTTTCCGAAGAGAAACGCCAAGTGATTATAGAACACGTATATCAATTTTGGGCAGTACCGAGCCTCGATCGCGCGACGCCTCCCCCTCACAGTACAGGTGCAGCTTTAGATATAAATTTAGTGGATGAAAATAATCTGCCAATTAATATGGGTTCTCCGATTGATGAAATATCAGAACGTTCTTATCCAGATTATTTTGCTAACAGCAATCACCCACAAGAACAGCAATATCACCGTCACAGGCAAATCTTGAAAAATGCGATGATAAATGCGGGTTTTCAGCAGCATCCTAACGAATGGTGGCATTTTTGTCAGGGCGATCAGATGTGGGCTTGGTTGACAAATCAAAACAATAGTGGTAATCAATTGATTGCCCGATACGGGCGCTATTAAAACGGTACGCAATTAAATCTGTACTGCCGCACTCGCAACCTTGAGAAACCGGGTTTATTGATAAAAAATCTCAGCTTTTAGGTGCTTTCTTCGGCAAGAAACCTGGTTCCTGACAGTCTATGCGTCTAGGACTATAAAAGCTCGATCGGCATAAATAATTTGTATCAGAAGACACGGCAACTATTGCCAGCGGGGTAGCGGTGGTTTAAAATCAACGAGAGCGAACAAGTGCAGGCAAATCAAGCAAGCACTGCAAACCCTAAAGGATAACTCAGAGTTCACCCAATGAAAGCACTCATCCTCTCTGGCGGCAAAGGAACACGCTTGCGTCCCCTCACCTATACGGGTGCTAAGCAGTTGGTTCCTGTAGCAAATAAGCCGATACTGTGGTACGGAATTGAAGGAATTGTGGCGGCTGGGATTACGGATATTGGGATTATTATTAGTCCCGAAACCGGTGAAGAGGTGAAGACGAAAACAGGAGATGGATCTCGCTTCGGTGCAAAAATTACTTATATCTTGCAAGCAGAGCCAGCGGGACTCGCTCACGCGGTGAAAGTTGCCCGACCATTTTTGGGCGATTCTCCGTTTATTATGTATTTAGGAGATAACTTAATCCAGAATCAGTTAGATCCGTTTTTAGAGATTTTTAACAAGCAGAAACTAGACGCTCTGATTTTGCTGCGTCCAGTTCCCAATCCCTCTGCTTTCGGTGTTGCAAAAGTTGATGATAACGGGCGAGTTTTGCAGTTAGTAGAAAAACCACAAGTTCCGCCATCGAATTTAGCACTGGTGGGGATTTACTTTTTTGCTGCTACTATTCACGAGGCGATCGATCAAATTCAACCTTCGCCCCGGGGCGAACTCGAAATTACCGATGCCATTCAACAACTCATCAATAAGGAAAAACACGTAGAAGCCTGCAATTTAGAGGGTTGGTGGCTGGATACGGGGAAAAAAGACGATTTGCTGAGTGCAAACCAAATCATTTTAGATAGCTGTATCGTAGCTTCAACTGAATTAAAAGTAGACGCAAAAAGTCAAATTATCGGACGAGTCCAAATAGGCGAAGGAACGGAAATCATTAATTCTACAGTTCGGGGGCCGGTGGTAATTGGGGAAAATTGCCGCATTGAAAATTGCTTTATCGGGCCTTACAGCAGTATTGCCGATCGCGTGACGATGATTGATGCTGATATCGAACACAGTGTAATATTGCAAGGGGCGAAAATAGTTGGCATTCACCAGCGAATTGTTGACAGCGTAATCGGGCAGCGAGCTCAACTGACTATTGCGCCAGCTCGTCCAAAAGCTCTGCGGTTTCTGATTGGTGATGACAGTCAAATTGAGTTAGCTTAAATTGAGATATTGCCAATATCCGAAGCAATAATCCTGATTTAACAAGAGATGAATTTTCTTGTGGGGAGTAGGGTTGGGCATCCTGCCCGCCCTTGAACAGCCAAGATGCCTGTTCCACAATTAGTTACAATTATTATTCAAGCAGCCAAGATGCTTGTTGCATAATAAGTCATACTAAGTTATCTAAAGGAGGCGGAAGATTGCAGTACGAAGAAATACCAACTCAACAGATAATAGATAAATTGCGGCAAACTTTGGAGCCGCGAATTGGTATTGCACAGCCGTCGCTGCTGGGAAGAGAAAATAGTGCGATCGCCCAAAATGAAGATGACGAAGATATCGCCCTTTTAAAGGCGGGTTTCGACATTTATAACATCCCCATTACCTCTTACCAAAGGCGGCTTGGTTCCGCAGTAATTGCTGTTAGGAAAATAGTCAGAAAATTGCTCAGACCCGTACTGGAACGACAAGTAATTTACAATTTTGCGAATACCCGCGTCGTTCAAACATTGAGCATTCAATTGCAAAAATTGCAAGAAAATCAACAAACTCTAGAGAAAAAAATTAAATCGGAGTTCAGCAGCGCATCTCCCGAAGTTACAGCACAGCTTGAGACTCAACAAAAGGCGATCGCAGCTTTTCAGTCGGAAATAGAGCAAATTAAAGCAGTGCAGCAGCAACATACTGCTATTTTAGAGAAGATTACCGCTCAATTGCTCGATCAACCACAATAAAGCATCAAAGATGACCCAAAATAATTTGGTCACAAGGCCCCAGATTTATTCGCGAGAGCAATGCTTCAATCAAAAATATAAACTTATTCAATTCCTCAATCGAAAATCCCAAATTCCAAATCGAAAATTCCTCAATCCTTCAATTTTTCAATCGAAAATTCTTCAATTCCAAATCCCAAATCGAAAATTATTCAATCCTTCAATTACTCAATCTAAAATCTAAAATCTAAAATCTAAAATCTAAAATCGAATGACTGCACTGCCAATATGCTCGTTAATTATAGTTAACTATAACGGTCTGCGCTACACGAAAGATTGCTTAAAATCTCTACAAAAACTTGCGTATCCCGAACAGCAACTCGATTTAATTGTAATTGATAATTGTTCTCAAGACAATTCCGTTAATTCCCTTCGCGAACTGTTTCCGAAAGTTCGCGTTTTTGTCAATTCCGCCAACAACTTTGCTAAAGCTCTCAACCTCGGCATCAGCAAAGCAAAAGGGCAATATATCGGCTTTCTAAATAACGATGCCACCCTTGACAGTCGCTGGTTAGAGATTCTTGTCAAACTGCTAGAAACTAATAAGAATGTCGGTGCGACTAGCGGCAAATTGTTGTTTAAAGACGGGCGAATTAACAGCGCAGGTATTCAGCAATTACCTAATTTTTATTGGCAAGATGTCGGTTTTGGCGAAAAAGATTCGGGACAGTACGATACAGAACGGGAAGTCGAAGGGCTTTGTTGGGCGGCGGTGCTTTTTCGGAGAGAATGTCTGGAAGATGTCGGGCCAATAGATGAAGATTTTGTGATGTATTTCGAGGATGTAGAGTTTGCCAAACGCTGCCACAAACGCGGTTGGAAAATGCTTTATACTCCCGCAGCTATCGCCCATCACGAATATCGGGGTTCGAGTAAAGGAAGCAAACTGACAGAGTATTTCTGCAACCGCAATCGGTTTTTGTATTTGGCGAAACATGAACCGTTGCAATTAGTCAAAGCAATTCACACTTCGGATTTTTTTACTAATAAGCAGTACGATTTGCTGTTCGAGAGTTTATTTATAGCGATTAAAAAACTTCTAGATTATCAGAAACCAGAAATCATCGAAACTGTATTGCCACAGTTGTCGGAAAAGTTGGCGGTGATTTACAGTCGGATGAAGATCGATCGCATTTTGTCTCGCTTACAGGTGGTTCGGGGCGATCGCAAAATGTCGATCGCCATTTACGATCATGGGCTGCATTTTATTGGTGGCGGTCAAAAATACGTCGCTACCCTCGCCTCGCTGTTACAAAATGAATTTGACATTACTTTTATTGCTAACAAACCAGTTGCTGTTTCCGATTTAGAATCGTGGTACGGACTCAACCTTTCAGGATGCAAAATTAAAATTATTCCCTTGGCGTTTTATGAGAAACGCGGAATGCAGTGCATCGATTCCAGCATCATCGTGGAGGATATGGAAAATCCCTTTGATGAAATTGCCAGAGAAAGCAAAAACTACGATATTTTCATCAACGCGAACCAACTGGAAAAAGTTAAACCACTGTCGCCAATCTCAGTATTTTTCTGTCACTTTCCCAATACCTTCCGCAACCGTCACTTTGCTGTCGATGATTACACTTTCATTATTGCCAACAGTCTATTTACCGTCAAGTGGTTGGAGAAACGCTGGAACCTACAGCCAACTTTTCTGCTTTATCCGCCCGTGGAAATGGCAACAGTTAAAGTGCCGAAAGAAAACATAATTTTGGCGGTGGGACAGTTTGAAGCTGGGGGAACAAAAAAGCAAATTGAACTAATTAAAGCTTTCCGCAGTTTGCTAGCGGATTACCCCGAAGATTTTCAAGGATGGCGACTAATTTTAGTTGGCAGCAGCATTCCGAAAAATCCTTATTTAAAGACTGTTCAGAATTTATTGAAGCAAGATTCAAGGGCGATCGATCTAAAAGTCAATGTTGACTTCGATGAGGTAAAATCGCTTTATGCTAGAGCAAGCATATTTTGGCACGGCTGCGGTTTGGGTGAAGTCAATCCTCAAAGATTTGAGCATTTCGGGATGGCGACTGTGGAAGCAATGCACAACAGTTGTGCTCCGATTGTTTTCAACGGCGGCGGCCAACCGGAAATTGTCGAACATGGGCGATCGGGCTTTGTGTTCAATACCGTTGAGGAACTTTGTCAGCATTCACATCAACTAATTGTTAATCCTGATTTGCTAGCAGAACTTCAAGCTGGTGCACAGCAACGCAGTCAGAACTTTAGACTTGCACATTTTGAAAAAAAAGTCAATAGTTTTTTTGATATTATTCATCAAGAGTATGCTACAATTCGGCTGCCAAATCCTGCCGATATAGCTCAAATGCTCGATCGAACTTAAAGGCTAATTCAAGCGTGTCTAACCCACTTTTAATCAATTTATCCTTCTTAAGTCCTGAACCAACGGGAATCGGAACTTATGCAGCTAATCTTTTCCCGCAACTGCAAAAGCTAAAACCAACATTACTTACTTCCCAGCAAATTGACAATTATACTTGCTATCAAATCCCAGAAACTCTGACACCGGATCGAGGGTCGAAAGGACAAATTAACAGGCTGCTGTGGACTCAATTCAACTTGCCAAAGATTTACAAAAAATTGCAGTCAAGCCTGATATTTTCCCCTATTCCCGAAGCACCTTTGTATTCCGGCTGTCGCTACATTGTCACAGTTCACGATTTAATTCCTTTGCGGTTTCCCCAACGGTTTTCTAGATTAACAGCTTATTTCCGCTACTACATACCGCAGGTTTTGCGACAAGCAGAACACATTATTTGCGATTCTCAAGCAACGGCGGCAGATGTTGCTAATTTTTTCCACATTCCGCCTGAGAAAATGACCACAATTCCCCTAGCTTGCGATAATATTAATTTTAGATATCTCGACTTGCCAACCAAAAATTATTTTCTTTATACGGGTAGACACGATCCTTACAAAAACTTAGAAAGATTAATTGCTGCATTTGCGAGTTTGCCCGATCGCACAAATTACGAATTGTGGCTAGCAGGGCCTCCCAATGCCTACACACCGCAGTTGACAGCACAAGTGGAAGAATTAGGTTTACAATCTTTGGTAAAGTTTCTCGGTTACGTTCCTTATTCTCAATTGCCCGTATTGATGAATCAGGCGATCGCCCTAGTTTTCCCTACACTTTGGGAAGGATTCGGCTTACCAATTTTAGAAGCAATGGCTTGCGGCACACCCGTCATCACATCCAACCTGTCATCGATGCCAGAAGTAGCCGGAGATGCCGGATTATTAGTCAATCCTTACAGCGTCGGAGAAATAGCCGAAGCCATGCAAACAGTAGCCACAGATTCAAAAGTGCGATCGAACTTAAAAACTGCTAGTTTAGCCAGATCATCTCAATTTAGCTGGCACAAAACCGGAACAGCAACCGCCAACATCTTACAACAATATCTTTAAATCTTCCCTCTCTTCCTTTCTCCTCTCTGCGTCCTCTGCGCCCTCTGCGGTTAAAAAAATCCCACCAAAAACCGCAATCTACATATTATCCCATGCCCAATCCCCAATCTAACTTACTAATCAACCTTTCCTTCCTAATTTCCAAACCAACCGGCTTAGCCATCTACGCCAAAAACCTATTTCCCCACCTAAAATCCCTCAACCCAACATTACTAACCGCCGAAAAATTCCCCAATAGCAATTGCTACCAAATCCCCCCAAACCTCACACCAGAACAAGGAACCAAAGGACACATCAACCGATTACTGTGGACACAAACCCAACTCCCCAAAATTTACAAACAGCTAAAATCTAACCTGTTATTTTCCCCAATTCCCGAAGCTCCTTTATTTGCAGGTTGCCGCTATATAATTACAGTACATGACTTGATAGCGCTGCGATTTCCCCGCCGCTTCGATCCTCTGACGCCTTACCACCGCTATTACATTCCCCAAGTGCTGCAGCAGGCTCAACACGTCATCTGCGACTCAGAATCAACTGCCAAAGATATCGCTAATTTTTGCAAGATTCCTACTAATTTAATTACGCCAATTTTCCCCGGATATGATACCAGTTTTTTCCGTTTTTTAGACTTGCCAACAAGCAATTATTTTCTTTATATCGGTCGCCACAATCCTTATAAAAACGTGCAGCGAGTTGTAGCAGCCTTTGCTGCTTTGCATCATAATTCCGAATACGAATTGTGGATAGCAGGTTCGGAAGACAAACGCTACACGCCGCTGCTGAAGGCACAGGTTCAAGAATTGGGATTGGTCGATCGAGTAAAATTCTTAGATTACATTCCCGCGGCCGACTTGCTCAAAGTCATCAACCAAGCGATCGCCCTGGTTTTCCCCAGTCTTTGGGAAGGATTCGGCCTCCCCGTGCTCGAAGCAATGGCCTGCGGCACTCCTGTCATCACCTCTAACCTGTCTTCAATGCCCGAAGTGGCGGGGGACGGCGCCTTATTAGTCAACCCCTACAGCGTCGAGGAAATTGCTTCGGCTATGCAAGAGCTTGCAGTCGATGCCAAAGTTCGATCGCACTTGCGGAAGCTCGGTTTAGCCAGAGCAAAACAATTTAGCTGGGAAAAAACAGGCTTGGAAACTGCTGCTATTCTCGATCGATATCTTTAACGAAGGAAGTTCGGCAACGGATTTGGTAACGGATGTAAGGGATGTAACGGATGTTGAGAAGAAGGAAGAGGGAAGTTCGGCAACGGATTCGGTAACGGATGTAACGGATGTAACGGATGTTGAGAAGAAGGAAGAGGGAAGTTCGGCAACGGATTCGGTAACGGATGTAACGGATGTAACGGATGTCGAGAAGAAGGAAGAGGGAAGAGGGAAGAGGGAAGAAGGAAGTAGGCCGATTTAATGACCAATGCCCCATGCCCCATCCCCCATGCCCAATTCCCAATTCCCAATTCCCAATTCCCCCTCCCCCTGACAGCCTGAGTTAGGGACTGTAGCCTCTTTTACTTATTGATACCCAACTGATCGCCGCGCTTGTACTGCTGATAAGCAGCAAAAAACAGCCCCGCCAGAGTAACAAAGATTAGACCCAGAACAATACCTGAAAGCAGCGGTTCTACCATGAGAGCTCCTTAACGTTAAGATTTAACAACCTATTTTTAATATTACCAGCACTTACACAGATGGATTTTCCGAAAAACGTCCTTCCGGGAGTATTAGATCTTGCTCTCCCCGCTGCGAACGATTAAGCTATGTTATGAGAAATAAATTTTCTTGTAGATACTATTTTTAATTGAACTCCTTTGAATAACCAACTTGCCAGGAATGAAATTAAAAACCCGATCGAGCGACTGGCCATATTTGCGCTAGCGGTGTTGCTTGCCATCATCTTGGCAATTATCACAATTCGTCACTTTCAAGTCGCAGATCCTTACGTCAAAAGCGTACTATCCCTCACGGGCAACCCGTTTCAGGGTTCCGCCATCTTTCAAATGAACTGTGCGGGTTGTCACATCTCCGTTTCAGACAGTCAAGTCGGGCCCAACTTGCACGGAGTGTCCGAGCGCAAATCCGAATTCGATCTGATCCGGCAAGTTACCAGCGGGCAAACCCCACCAATGCCACAGTTTCAGCCGAGTCCGCAAGAAATGGCCGACTTGCTGAAGTATCTCGAACAAATTTGACAAAAGAAGGGGAACGGAATTTGTTCCCCTTCTTTGGCAAAGCCTCGAAACCTATGCTTAGAGGTTCTGCTTTCCGTTAGTCCCTCTCTGCTGGGACGGCAGGCAAGTGTATGCTCGACTTTAACTGCCGAGTTTGATCTGCGGACTAAACCAGCAAGCTAAAACTTTGAGCCGATAACTGGCTCGGCTGTACGCCCGTCAGTATAGCCAAAATCTGGTCGCTGTTGGCGATTCCGATCGCCGTCGAGCCATTAGTTTCGGTTAACGACAGTTGATTGAAGTCCAAGCCTCCCACCAACCCGATCGAATCAACTCCTGCGGTGAAGTTGAAAATCGTGTCAATTCCTCCGCCCGCTGACAAGACAAAGCCATTGCTGCCACTGCCACCGACGAGGGTATCGCTGCCAATGCCACCAAAGAGCAAGTTATCGCCGGTGCCACCAAAGAGCAAATCATCACCGCTGCCGCCAATTAAGGTATTGTTACCGTCGTCGCCGCAGAGAGTGTCATTGCCTTGATCGCCAAATAGCACGTCGTCGCCAGCGCCTCCCAAAATTACGTCATCGGCTTTGCCCCCGTACAATAAGTCATTGCCTTCGTCGCCAGAAAGAGAATCGTTGCCACGATTGCCATAAATCGTATCGTTACCGCGATCGCCAAAAACCAGGTCAAAGCCTTTGCCACCGAAGAGAGTATCGCTATCGATGCCTCCGTAGACAGTATCGTTGGCCATATTGCCATTGATATAGTCACCGCCCCCTCGACCAAAGATCAAATCGTTGCCGCTCAACCCGAAGATAGAGTCACTGCCGACACTACCCACGATCGTATCGTCGCCGTTAGGGCCATTGATCACATTACCCGCTGAAGGAGTGCCCGCCTCATTGGGAGTAGCTATCCTGGGGAAGTTCTCAGGGCAAACCAAATCTGTCGGTACAGGTTCAGGTGTCGGCGTCGGCGTCGGTACAGGTGGTGTCGGCGTCGGCGTCGGTACAGGTGGTGTCGGCGTCGGTACAGGTGGTGTCGGCGTCGGCGTCGGTACAGGTGGTGTCGGCGTCGGCGTCGGTTCAGGTGTCGGCGTCGGTGCAGGCGTCGGCGTGGGTACAGGAGGCAGTGGCGGAGGCGTCGGAGTCGGCGTCGGTTCAGGTGTCGGCGTCGGCGCTGGGAAGTTCCCGAAGTTGATGCCGCTGACAATAGCGCCCGAAGTTAGGGTGATGTCGGCGGGTTGGGGTGTGCTTTGGGTAAACCCAGGTTGGTTGATTTCCGTGACGCGGTAGGTTCCCGGGGTTAGGTTCGCGAACAGGTAGTTGCCACTGTTGTCTGTGGTAGTCGTAACAGGATCAGGAGCAGTTCCAGCTACGACATTGGTTAACTGAATTTGGAAATTGGGTAAACCCTGTTCTCCAGCATCCTGAGTGCCATTGTTGTTGGTGTCTTGGAACTTCAGACCTTGGATCGCCCCGGGTTGGGGCAGGAAGTTGCCGAAGTCAATGCCTGTGATGTTATCGGAGGGATTAACCGTAACGGGGGCGGGGTTGGGGGTCGTCTGCGTCCAGCCATTTTGCTGGACTTCCCTTACCTGGTAAGTACCTGCGGGTATATCTCGGAGAGTGTAGTTGCCCGCTGCATCAGTGATGGTAGTGGGTTCGCCCTGCTGAAAGATGCCATCGGGAGTGATACTGTCGAGGAATATTTGCCAGTTACCTAGCCCCAATTCTCCGGCATCCTTAACGCCGTTGTTGTTGAGGTCATTGAATTTTTGACCGCTGATAGTGCTCGACTGGAAGTTGCCGAAGTTGATATTAGCGATGTCTTGACCGCTGGTGACAGTGATGTCATCCGGGTCGGGGGTAGTTTGCGTCCAAGTAGGCTGCAAGACTTCCCGCACCTTGTAGGTTCCTGCTGATAAATCGAGGAATTGGTAGTTACCGGCGGCATCGGTGAGGGTGTTCGGTTCCCCGGTGTCGAGAGTGCCGTTATCGTTGGTATCGAGGAAGAATTGCCAGTTGGCCAGCCCTAGTTCCCCGGTATCTTGTACCCGGTTGCTGTTGAGGTCATTGAACTTAAGACCACTAATCGAGTTGGGTCTGAAGTTGCCGAAGTTGTTGTTTTGGGAGTCTGTGCCGCTGGTGACGGCGATCGTAAACGCGCCGGAAAGAGTAGGCGTAGCTTCGTTGACGGGGGGCACAATTTGCGTCCAGCCTGTTTGTGGCACTTCCCGCACTGTATAAGTGCCGGCTGGCAAGTTGGTGAACTGGTAGTTACCGGCGACATCGGTGACGGCGGCGTTAGTGCCTGTTTCGGCTGCTACTGCGTCTTGCACGCCGTTATTGTTGGCATCCAAGTAAATTGTCCAGCCTCCTAGCGGTGGTTCTTCTGGCCCATCTTGGATGCCATTTTTGTTGAGATCGTTAAATTTGATCCCGCTGATTTTGCCCAACTGGAAGTTGCCGAAGTCTTGAGCCGTAATGTTTGTGCCGCTGACTGGGTTAATTGGATAAAAAGTCGGTCCGGCGGTTTGTGAGAATCCCGTCGGCACGTCTTCTCTCACAAAGTGCCGACCGGAGCCGACGTTGGCAAAGCTATACGTCCCAGCAGCCGCTGGCGCTGTCCCGGTAACTTGAGAGGCGATTTCCGCGTCACCCGTATCTAAAGTGCTGTTATCGTTAGTATCTTTGAACAAGCGAACGGTAGTGCCGTTGAGGGGGGTGTCGTCAGCAGAGAAGCCGTTGCCTGTGAGGTCGGTGAATTTGGTGCCGCTAACGGTGATGTTTTGGAAAACGCCGAAGTTTTGACCGGTGACGGGAGTACCGCTTTGGGCACTAACGAGAATTGCGGCAACGGGGAAAGAGATGCTGGAGTTGGCTGGGGCAGTGGCTTGTATCAGGTAATTGCCGGGGCCTATCTCCGAGAATGTGTAATCTCCGGCTCCTGCAGTGGTTTGTGCAGTGCCGACAACAGTATCTGTGCCGACTTCTAGCGTGCCGTTGGCGTTGGTGTCTTTGTATAAGTTAACGGTGATGCCGTTTAATACCGTGTCATCGGGCGTGAAGCCGTTGCCCCCGATATCGGTGTAGGTTTTGCCTGCGATCGATGTCAGTTGGAAGTTGCCGAAATTGGCACCCGTGACATTAACAATACCCGTATTTGCCGGAGTCGGGCCGAGGGTCTGCACCCAAGCAGTCGGAGGCGTTCCAGCGGGCGGGGCTTCTGTAATCGGAGTATCTGTTTTTACGTCGCGGAGGATGTAAGTGCCGTCGGCTGCGGTAGTAGCGCTCTTCGTGCCTACAGAAATCACCCAGCCCGGAAGACCTGGTTCAGTCGCCGCGGCACCTTGCAGGCTATCCCCGTTAAGGTCGTTGAATTTAACGCCTGTGACGATCGGGCCGTATTCATAAGCACCGATATCAACACTAGCGCCGATCGTCCGGGGAAAGCCAGCACCCCGCTGGTCAGTCGCACCCGCAGCAGCCGCAGCCGTGGCATCCCCAGTATCGATCGCCGGATTAGGAGTCCCAGTGCTGTCAGCCAAAGCATAAGTCAGGGGAACGCCTGTAGCCTGGTTCAATGCTGCGGTAGGGGCGATGACATTTGCTAGAGGAACGGTCAGTTGCTGGGTGGCAGGTAAATTGCTGCCAGCAACGATCCCGATCAAATTGTTGATACTGGTGGCGGCGAAAGAGGTTCCGAACACGTCGTCAGGATTCGCGCCGCCCAAATTCCCGGCGACGATCGAATTTCTGAGATCCACAATACCGCCGTTAGTAGCAATACCCCCCCCTACAGCAACAGCAGGAGCAGTCGCAGCCGCAGTATTAGCAGTGATAGTGTTGTTAGTCAGAGTTGCAGTAGCGCCGCTGTTGACAAAAATCGCCGCACCCGCGCCCTGTCCTGGTGTCGCCCCCACGCCGCCAGCCGCGCCTCCGGTTGCTGTGTTGCTGAACAAAGTGCTGTTGTTCAGGGTCAAACTGCCAGTATTAACAAAAATTGCGCCTCCCAAACCAGCACCGCCGCCGCCGCCGGCTGGGCTGCCGACGCCGCCCGGGGTGAAAGCTCCGACTGTCGTGCTGGCTCCGCCTACTGTACCGAAGCCGCCGCCTCCTCCGAAGCCCCCGACACCGCCGTTGCCGCCAACACCCCCGCCGCCGCCGCCGCCTCCTCCTCCGAAGCCGCCAGCGCCGCCAATGCCCCCAGGGCCGGCTGCACCTACTGTGCCACTGCCGGCGACGCCACCAGCGCCGCCGGCGCCTCCTCCTCCGCCTCCTCCTCCGAGGCCGCCAGCGCCACCAGCACCGCCAGGGCCGCCAACTCCGCCATTAGTACCGCCCGGTGTACCGCTGCCACCAACCCCTCCCGCGCCACCAATTCCGCCGTTAAGACCAGTTCCTGGCAATCCGCCACTGCCAGCGCCACCATTGCCTCCCGGGCCGCCGGGTCCACCTGCAGCGCCGTTATTTACCAAGCCGGGAAGACCAGTTTGACCGGGGCCGCCTGCGGAAACGAAGGGAAACAGACCTGCAAAATCGGTGTTGCCGCCTGGGCCTGCGACTGCGGGTGCGACGGGGGGGGGGCTGCCCGCGCCGCCGGTAGCGCTGTTGCCATTGAAGGTAACGCTGTTAACTGTGACAGTGCCGCTGTTGATAAATAGTGCGCCGCCCATGCCGGCCGCACCGCCGCCGCCGCCCGTACCGGCACCGCCTTGCGCTCGACCACCGGTCAGTGTCAGGTTGGAAAAGCTGACTGGGGCAGTCGCGCTGTCTACAAAAAAGCCCCGGTTATTGCCGAGATCTAGGGTGAAACCGCCGCCGGTAAAGGTGATGGGGGTGGAAATCCTGGGCAGAACCTGTCCCACCCCGAAGGCGATGTTGCCTGTGATGGCGATCGTGTCTGCATTGGGCAAAGCGTTAGCCAGAGTTATCGCATCTTGCAGTTCCCCAAATGTGGCGACTAAAACTGCACTATAAGCTTCCCTCGCCTCAGCAGAAAATGCCAAAGGTGTTTCAATGTTTCCCGTAGTTACTTCGAGTTCCCAGTCTCCACCCAACGCAGCATTCCCAGTCAAGTTATCGGAAGCGGCAATATTTGCTCCCGTGAGCTGGCTCAGCCTTTCCACGAAGGCGACACCTGCTTCTGTGGCGGCGACGTTGCAGCCGTAAAGCAGAATTTCTGGTTTAGCTGTAATTGAAGAGTTGGAGTTTGCTTCGGCTGCTGGCAAAGCAAACCATGTTTCTAAATAATTGCGGTAGCTTTCAATGTTGCTGAGATTTAATTCTGTGCCTCCCAGTTGCAAGCTGGCTGCTGCGCCGTGAGACAAAATGTGGACGGCTGCAATGTTTGGCCGCTGTTTAAGTGTTTCGGCGATTTGCTCGATGCCGTCGCGATCGGCTTTGAGAATAACAATTTCTGTATCGGGATTGACCGTTTCTGTTAAACTTTCGCAATCTTTAACTTGTGAATCTGCAAAAACAATCTGGTGTTTCGGTTCTTTATAGAGTTCCACGTTCAAATTCTCCTGGTACACGCACACATCAAATTCATATCACAAACCAACCGCAACAGCGATCGAGTTTTTTCCGGTGAGTGCGGATGAGAGTCGATCGCCCCTAATTTTCACCTAAATTGAATATTGACAAAAAACTTTTTTTATGCTTTCATGCCCTAAATGAGTTAGTTTGATTGCTTAGAAGTTTTAAAGGGGGATATTGTTCCGGCTGTTACAAAAATGTTGGAGAAGACTTGCGCGCTGTTTACTGATATACCAGAGATGGAGAAAACACCAGATTTTATAAAAATTATCAATCCAATAGTTAACTGAGGGCGATCGATATTTGTTAATCAAGAGTTATCAGTCACGGTTATTAGCTGTAAGCTGATATTATTTGGTAGTTGTTGGCTGCTGAATTATCGGTATGTGCGATCGAACAACCGCAGTCAACTTGCTTGGTAGTAAGGAATGCAAGTCCTCTGAGTTTTATGAAGGCTTGCATTCCTCACTAGAACCTTGATAACGGTTATTTTACAGGAATAGATAGGCTGACTCATGACTAACATTCCTAGAGACTATTAGACTCAATAAACCGGCAAGAGGAAAGAAAATTAGGCGTGGCAGTCCCGAATATTAACTCCTCTTCCAGTTGTGTGCGTCCAAGGCTCACTAATTACCAAGTTTCTTCAGCCGGGTTATTGGAATTGCTCCAGATTTCCACATCTAAATCATTGAGATACATCAGAGCCGTTTCAATCTGTTTAGTTGTACCGTTAAGTTCCAAGTCAAACCAACCGTCATCTAAAGTTTTGACACCCAACAAAGCGGCATTAAAATTCACCGTCAAACCGTATTCAGAAATCAGGTTAGAGATTACAGGTTCCTGATGGTACTCTTTAGGAACACGAATGCGAATGCGGGTTTGAGTTGGTCTGCTGTCACCACTATCAGATTTGGGAATATCTGATTCTTGGGTTCTGTGAAAATCGCCGATCGCCTCAAATTGAGATTCGCTAGTGTTGTGAGCTAACATTTAAGCCTCCTGATGTTTGTTTCAGTTTATATTTTGCACCAATATCTTGTAGGGTGCGGATCTGCGATATTTTCGATATTCCAACCAGATTGTCGATAGCGTCGCAGCTTAATAATGACTGGTTTGAGGGATGAGGTTGACAGCGCACCCTAAAGCCCTAATGACTAATGACTAATGACTAATGACTAATGACTAATGACTAATGACTAATGACTAATGACTAATGACTAATGACTATTCTTCAACTTCTTTAATCCTAGTTTTTCGTTCTAAAATCTCCTTAAGAACGAGGGTAACAACTGCTAAAAGACCGAGAACTACCGCAGCCGAAAATGCGGCCTGCGTCGCGTACTGCTTGTAAGCATCCTCTACAAACAAAGGCAAAGTTTGCGTTTTTTTAGCAATATTTCCAGACACCACCGAGACTGCTCCAAATTCTCCCATTGCTCTAGCATTGGTCAAAATTACTCCGTAAAGCAATCCCCAGCGAATACTGGGAAGCGTGACATTCCAAAAAATTTGCCAGTCATTTGCTCCCAAAGTTTTCGCCGCCTCTTCTTGATCGGTTCCCACTTCTTCCAAAACAGGAATTACTTCGCGCGCCACAAAAGGCAAGGTAACAAAAGCAGTAGCCAGCACCATTCCAGGGAAGGCAAAAATAACCCTGATATTTGCCGCATCCAGCCACGGCCCGAACCATCCCACCCGACCGTAAAGCAGTACAATCATTAAACCTGCAACTACGGGAGATATGGCAAAAGGCACGTCTAAAATGCTAATTAATAGCGTGCGGCCCGGAAATTTATGGCGGCCAATTACCCAGGCGGCACACAAACCGAATACTGTATTTATAGGCACAACTATCAGAGAAATCACTAGGGTAAGTTGCGCTGCGTGCAGAAAATCTGGCGATGTTAAGTTAGCAAAAAATGGCCCTACTCCCTTTCTGAAAGCTTGGTAAAAAACGTTGAGGGTGGGGATAAATAACACAAGAGCAAGATAGCCGAGCGCAATTCCGATTAAAGTGGGTTTGACCCACGCTTTTTCTTGACGCCGGCTAGAACCAACGGGCGGAAATTTGTTGTTGTAATCAGCGGGTGAATTGATATTAGCCGTCATAGCGTCTTCTCCATGCTTGTAAGAGATTAATTGCGAACAGCATTGTCAGGGAAATAGCTAACATGACAGTGCCGATAACTGTTGCTCCTGCATAGTCGTACTGTTCCAATCTTTGAAAAATTAATACTGGCGCGATTAAATCTTTGAAGGGTATGTTAGAAGCTACAATTACAGTAGAGCCGTACTCGCCAACTGCTCGCGAAAAGCCGAGTGCTACTCCGGTTAAAATAGACGGAAATAGCGGCGGCAAAACTACCCGCCAGAAGGTTTCAAATTGAGAAGCACCTAAGCACCAAGCTGCTTCTTCGATCTCTTTTTCCATTTCGTGTAAAACTGGCTGTACGGTTCTAACTATAAATGGCAAGGAAATAAATATCATCGCTATACCTACGCCCAATCGAGTAAAGGATATCTTGATTCCCAAAGGTGCAAAAAGCGAACCAATCCAGCCGTTATCGCTGTAAACTGTGGCGAGGGTTAAACCTGCGACGGAGGTAGGGAGTGCAAAGGGTAAATCGACGACTGCATCTATAATCCGTTTTAATGGAAAGTCGTAGCGGACTAATACCCAGGCAATTAATGTGCCGAATACTCCGTTAATTAATGCCGCAATTAATGCCGTAAAGAAGGTGACATCGTAGGCGGAAAGGGCGATCGGACTGGTGGCAATTTTCCAAAATTCTGCGGGGCTTGCTGTGCTGGCTTTCAGCAGCAATGCTGCAACTGGAACTAACAGCATTAAGCTGAGGTAGCCTAGGGTGATTCCCCAAGGTAATGTGATTTTGCCGATCGCCCTTTTGATATTTTCGATCGGAGATTGAGGGTTACTGATTGCAGATGATTCAGCCATAAGTGAAGAGTTTTGAGTTGGAAAGAATAATTGCTGTAGGGGCTGGTTTTACCAATAATAATTGCCTAAAACCAATCATCTCGTAAACCCGCCCCGGCCACTACTATCTAATTGAACCTTGGATTTTGTCAAAAACAGCTCCGTCATCGAAGAATTTCTGCTGAATATCTCCCCAACCTCCTAAGTCTTGAGCTGTAAAGAGGGTTTTGATGGGGGGATATTTTTGGGCAAATTCCGGTTCCGCCGTTACTGTCGCATCTACTGGGCGGAAGCCTGCTTTAGCAAATTCTCGCTGAGCTTCCGGGGTGTACAGAAATTTGACAAATGCTTCGGCGACTTCGCGAGTGCCGTGTTTATCAACGTTTTTATCGACGATGGCAATGGGATTGTCGATCGACACATTCACGTCTGGAATAGTATAAGTCGGTTTTTCGCCTTTCTCACCAGCCAAAATAACCTCGTTTTCGTAATTAATTAAGGCGTCGCCTTGGCCTTGTTTGAAAAATACATCGGTGGCTTCGCGGGCGTCTTTAGTCAGGATGGGGACATTTTTGTAGACTTTGCTAGTAAAATCTAATGCTTTGGCTTCGTCTCCTCCGGTTTTAACAACCGAACCCCAGAGTGCGAGGAAATTCCAGCGTGCAACGCCTGATGTTTTGGGATCTGCAGTAATCACTTTTACTCCGTCTTTGCTTAAATCTTCCCAGGTTTTGATGCCTTTGGGATTGCCTTCGCGGGTGACTATTGCTCCTACGGATTTGCTGACTATGCCTTCGTTGGGGACTTCTTTTTCCCACCCAGGCTCAATTAGTCCGGCTTTTTCGATTCTTTGAGTGTCGAGGGCGAGGGCTAGGTGTACGATGTCTGCATCTAAACCGTCAATTACGGCGCGAGTTTGGGAACCGGAACCGCCGTAGCTTGGGTAGAAGGTGACGGTTTGGCCTTTTTCTTTTTGCCATTGTTCTACGAATTTGGGAATTATGGCTTCGTGGGCGGCTTTGGTGACGGCGAAGGATACTAGGGTTAATTCTACATTGCCTTTGTTGGCTGCTGGGCTACCACCGCCTGGAGTGGTTGCGGGGTTGTTGGTGGTTCCCTGACCACAGGATGCAACGGCGAGACTTAAAGTTATTCCCACTAAAAATAGCGACACAAATCTTTTCAGGGCAGTCAATGATTTATTTGTGCTGGCTGATGGCTCTTGCGGCCAGTGAAGGTGTTGAGTTAGGCGTTGCCACGGACTCATTATATTTGTTCCTAAGCGAGAAAGTACGGTTATTAGGTCGGAATACCGTAATTATGGTTGTGAAGTACGATTATAGACAAGAGCGAGTGAAATGGCAACAAAAAAAACGAATTTGGTAAACTCAGGGTCGATCGCATATCTTGAAGTCTTTTCCGTCGGTGTTTTCGATTCAGATTCGGGGTAAAATGTAAAGTGTATAAATAAATATTATTATTGAGTTAAGGTGCTAAGCTGGCGCGGCTGCACGATACGCCTGCACGATACGCCTTACATATACAATCGGCCGATCGCCCAAATGTAATAGCCCTGCCCAGAGTCCCCACCCCAGCGAGATATACCTGACTCGCGCGATCGCCCTTAAGTAAGAAAAAGTTTTAACTGGTATGTCCTTACCCCGCCCAGTCTCAGACACCCTAATTGAACTGTTGAAGCCTGTAGCCTCTGAATTGGGAGAAAGATTGGGGGCAAACGCTGTCAGCGAACGCTATGCAGAAATTGAGCCATCGGGTTCTTCAGCTTTGAACCAGCAAATCAAAAAAGACCCCCGCTGGATTAAAGCACAAATGAGATATTTGCAGCGGCAGCAGGCCAGAGAACAAGAATTAATCGCGATCGCCGGCGCAGAAGAAAGGGTAAAGGAAGAACGGGCTAATCGAATTAAGGCACAAGAAGTAAGAGATAAGCGGGCAATTAGCCGACTTTGCCGCGACTTAATGCGGGAGTTTCAATCAGAAGCAATTCGAGTTAAGCTGAGCGAAATTCAAACTATTTGGGACAGGGACAACTGGTTTTCTAATTTGAGCAGGCAGGAAACTGAACAGATTTTGCAGCAGCAGCAGCACCGATTGCTGCTGTTAGTTGCTCCCGCAAAAATTAGCCAAGATTGCCCGGATTCGTTTCGCCACAATCTGAATATCGAGCTGCCGGCTAAGTTAAGAGCTTTTTTGAACCAGCACTACCCCCCGCACGGAGATTTGTGCCCGGTTCAGTTTTACGGAGACTATTTCAAAAAATCTATTTCTGATATTGATGTGGAGCGGTTGCAGACTGTGTTGTCTCCCGTACCGACAGCTATACTGTACAGCGATATCAGCGATTATGAAGTTAATTTTCATGTTGGTTTTTGGGGAGTCATCAATCAGAGCGTTTCTCTAGTGGCGATGCAGCCTTGGAATTGGGAAGAGGTTTATCACCAGTTGGAGGCAGAGGGAAAAGATAGAAAGCTGAGCCTGCGGATTATTCGGCAAATAATTGTGACTATTCACAAGTTATTGGCCGCTTTTTTAGCGGATTTGTATTATTTAAATATCGATTTTACTCACGAACCTCAGTTATTTAATTTAGAGGCGGAATTTGCTCAGGAATGGTTTTCTAAAGATTGGGCAAAACCGTATATTGAAACTCTTAAAGAAATTCAGGAGCAGCAGCGAATAGTCTATAAGGGAGAGATGCGGCGGCTGGCGCTGCGAGAGGCGAAAGCTAGGGCGGAACGCCAGCGTTTGGAGGAGGCTGAACTCAAACGCAGAGAGGAAGCTGAGGCGGCAGCTAAGCGGGTGAAGGAATTAGCTCACAAATTAAAACATCAGAAATGGCGGTGTGTATATACGCTGCCGGGACATTCATCGTTTGTGAATTCTCTGGCGATTAGCCCTGACGGCAAAATTTTGGCTAGCGGTAGTTGGGATAAAACTATTAAGATTTGGGATTTAGAAACCACGGAATTAATTGGCACTCTGACGGGACATTCCGATCGCGTAAATTCGGTTGCTATTAGCTATGACGGAAAAATGTTGGTCAGCGGTAGTTCGGACGAAACAATTAAGTTTTGGAATTTGCATAACGGCGATTTGCTGTGTACTTTTCCGGGACATTCTATGGAGGTGAATTCGGTGGCGATTAACCCGAAGCGTCTGGTAATTGCTAGCTGCGGCGGGGCTGATAATACGATTAAGCTATGGAATTGGCGGAGTGGTGAGTTGCTGCGGACTTTGAGGGGTCATTCTGACAATGTGAATTCGGTGGTTTTTAGCCCGGACGGTAAAATATTGGCCAGTGGCAGTTCGGATGCGACGAGCAAGGTTTGGGATGTGGAAAGTGGCAAGTTGCTGCGGACTCTTTCGGGGTTGAATGTTGGGGTGAATTCTGTGGCGATCGCGCCGGACGGTCAGATTCTTGCTAGCGTCAGCAATGATTATACGATTAAGCTGCGGAATTTGCACACGGGCAGTTTGTTGCGGATTTTAAATACTAATTCTGGGAGGGGAAACGGTGTAACGAATTTAGGAACGAATGAGGCGGTGCATATTTTGCAGAATTATGTGAGTCGGGGCGAGTCGGTTGCTATCAGTCGGGACGGTTTGACTTTGGCTAGCGGGTGCGATGATAATACGATTAATATTTGGAATTTGCAGACCGGGGAGCTGTTGAGCACTCTTAAGGGACATTCGGGTACGGTGTACTCGGTGGCGATCGCACCTTCGGGCAATTTGCTCGCCAGCGGGAGTGCGGATCAGACGATTAAGATTTGGCGCTGCGATTCGTGAGTGGGCCCAAAAGCATCGGGCATTGCTCAGAGGAAGATCATTTTTGTTCAGCCCTTGCGGGGAGAGATTTTGGGGGAATTTGAAAAAAAAGTTGGCTGGGGGGGTTGCGCTGATGACTATAAGTTTGCTATATTAAGTTTCACTGCTGGTGTAACTCAGTTGGTAGAGTAGCTGATTTGTAATCAGCCTGTCGCAGGTTCAAATCCTGTCACCAGCTTTATAGCTCAAACCAAGGTTAGATAACACTTCTAGCCTTCTGCTCATTTCTAGGTATGAAGTGGGTCTAGTACCACAATACCTGTTTCATACCCAACTAAGGTCTTAAAGCTAGGCTTTATAAGTAAATCAAAATTCTTTAGATAGAAAGATAATTACTTCCTAATAATTCTACTTGCCTAGACCCTAAGCGGTCACATCTCACTCTATCCCTCTTAAATCGAGTTTTAAGGCTCCTCTACACAATAAATGTAGATTCATACCCCTACGTGCCTTATAGCTCCATGTAGCTCAATCTAGAGGCATATAATATGATTGGTTTTAGTTATAGAAGCTTGAGTTTGCATTGAAATAAATTATGTAATAGAAGCACATAGGGAAAGCGGGTTACTCCAACCTCAACCATTTAGCTATCGTCTCTACTCTGTTCCTATAGATACTCATATTTCATATATACTTTCCTATATCACTTTTTAGATATAATGTCCTATCTTAGTAGTGTATAAAAAGTGCGAAGTAAAGCTAAGCTAGATAGGGATTTAGAGCTGGTTGGCTATCTAGTAGGGTAAGGGTTCATTAGTAGATCGTGGCATTGGCTCGACTACTTACACATCAGGAGTAGAAGGAGTTACCTGTATAGACTCAATCGCTGGTGTTGTGGGCTTAGCAGGAGACAAGATAAACTTCTCATCTACATTATAAAGACGTTGCATATATGGAACATCCCCCGTCAATTGCTCTATGTAGGATTTAAACTTTTGAACAACACTATCAAGTGATATATTCATCATCATCGACAATTCAGCAGCGTCTTGACCTTTGTCTGACCGCTCGTCTTGGTACGCCATAAACAAAAGTAACAGCTTGACAAGTCGAGGGGGATAGACCAATTCCTTACTCAACTGATCTAAACGCTGTGCAAACGGTTTTGAGTATAACCATTGCTCAAAGAAAGAGAAAAGGGTTTCTGCTATTACTAGGTCATTATTCGGATTAGTGGGTATTGCGATTATTCTCGTTTGTTCCCGTTCATAAGCTTCTAGAGGTTGCCAAACAATTGTTTTGTCATTGAGTAAGCTAAAGGTTGCGACCGTTGCTGTATTATCCTTTAAGAGGAGATGCTGACCTAGTTGATCCTCCGTCCAAGTAACTGATATTTCCTTTGGACTTTCACCCTTGATCTCTTTGTAGACAATCTCACCTTTTTTGTTTTTTGTACCCTTACCGAGTCGGTATTCGTAACGGATATTTTCGGTTGAACGATATGCCCAAGTTGTGTGTCCGAGTACGCTTAGGTCTAGCATGGTTGACTCCATTGTTTGTGTGTTTTGTTGACTTCTACTAATGACTTTTAGTTAAGGTTTTATAGTTTAGTAGCTACCTTTACAGATACCTGTAAAGAAAGAGCTAGAGTATTCACCACACGTACCCTAACTGTTTCTCTTTAGTTTTCTGTCATTACATCGACTGTTGGAGTAGGAGGTGACGTGGTTGGTTCTACTGCTGTTTCCAGTATCACTAGAGAGGTCTATTCAGTGGGTTTGACTGCTTGTAGAGCAAATGTTTCGTCTAATTCGTAGATTCGCTTCATATGGGGGGTATCCTGTACCAGACCTGATATTAGGTTCTTATAGGTTTCTCCTACCTTGTCTAGGGATACTTGCATATCACTTCCTAGTAATTCGGTTTCTGTAGATATTTCTGTCTGTTCTGCTGCATAAGACATATACAGTAGTAGTAGCTTTACTAATGCAGGAGAATATGCTCGTCTACGAGAGCATAGGCTTAGGTGTTCGGCAAATCCTTGACTCACTAGCCATTGTAAAAAAAATTGCTCTAGAGACGTACTCAGTATAGGGTCGTACTGATACCAGGTGGGAATTGCAATCTGTCTAGACAACTTATTAAAACCCGATAAAGGTTTCCACTGAAGTGAGTCATTGTTCAGTTTAGAAAAAGTTGCAACTATCACGCTATTATGCTTAAAGATGAGATGCTGTTCGCTACCATCTGTTTCCCAACATATACTCAACTTTTGGGGAGATTTTCCCTTACTTTTAACATACCTTATTTTCCCTTTTTTGTTCTGTTTGCGCTTGCCAGAGATATACTCAAGCTCAGTTTCTTTCCAGCTTTCGTAGCCAAACGGACGGTATAATCCGAACTTATTGAACCCAAAACCTCGCTCAGGTTCATTTATTATACGTTGATGTTCCTTTTCTAGCTTAGTACCTATTTCACCTAGGGTTTTACCAAAATTTAAAATCTCATGTTTCCCTATGGCTTCACTTGGGAACTCATCAAATGTTAAGCTTCGAGAAACATAAAGTATTAACTCAATAACTTTAGAGCAAACTTCCTGAGAATCGTTATTAACAGAGACGTTTTTATTTAACAAATAAAACACATAGTAAAGGATATCCTCTAAAATGTATTCACTAGCAGGAACGCATAAGTAATCAACTATATATGTTAAAACTCGACCCTGTATTTTTGATAATTCATTATTGTTTTTAATTAAAGATAAGGCAATTTCTTCAATAAGTTTTCTTTCCTTTTTGAACCAACTTAACCATGACGGAATATCAATTTTATGTGTATCCACTAAGCTTAGACCTTGAAGCCTACACTCCTTAAGCTCATTAATACTTGAGATTGTTTGATTAGGATTATTAATTATGGCTTGGTCGAGGATGTCTTTAAACTTAGTCTGGAATTTTTCTAAGCTTTGTTCTCTACTCTCTGAATCCTTACTGGGTTCACCGGAATGGGTATTGCCCTTTCTTTCCAACTTACAGTTCTTGCCTGTCTCTTTGAAATGAGAGAAGTGAGGAACTCTTTTTCCCTCTATACATGGCTTATGGAAGACAAGTTCCCTACACTCACGATGAGGACAAATTAGACTCAGCTCCTCATGCGATAAATAGTTTAATCTTTCATCAGTAGCGGTGATTTCTTCAGCTAAGAACATAGATATAGCCACTTCCATAATACTTAACTCCTTTATTTTTGGTAATTATGATTATGAATTTAACAGTAGTCCTCTGCATATACTGTGACTTAAATCACCTAATTGTCTGAAGCCTTAAAATTCTATAGCAATAGTTTTAGCTATTTATCAGTAGGTGACTTTATCCTGACAAGTGTAACTGTGTAACTATGTAACTGTAACTCAACTAACTTTAACACCATTGGATCTTTATTTTCTCCGGGTCTATCAATTAACTAGATTTACCGATCGATCCAAACGATTACTTAAAATTTTACAGTTACACGGTTACACAGTTACAAAATAGCTGAACCCCGTGATATATAAAGGATTCAGCTTGGAACTCAACCGTAACTGAGCAATTACCTAGTTACAGCCACAGGTACTTGCCAGTATCTACCCGACTTACCGTTGACTCTACTAGCTTTAGTGGGTTTTTCTAAGCCTAAACCTGTCAGAATATTAGTAATCCTTTCTTGATCTTTTTTAGTCCAAGACTTAGGTTCTTTTCCTATAGCCTGTGTTAAGACATCGCTCAAAACAAAAGGCTTTTCTTGTTTCTCTACCCAATCAGCTACTATATCTTCCCACATATCATTTGCTTCATATTTTTTATTTACGGCATTAAGCATTTCTTGCTCAGTTTCATTTAAGTAGATAGGATAATTATCTTTATAGGCTTTAACAGCACTAGCCCAAATCAAATCTCTATTTTCTTTTACCCAGTCAATATCTATTTTCTCGTTTACATCTAAGCACCAAAATCTTCTATTACCTGTAGGATCAACTAAAAACTTATCTTTGTTCGTTGTACCTACCAGAATAAACTGTCGAGGGATTGTAATCGGTTTACTATCATAAGGCTTGCGATAGGTGTCGCTTGTTTTCGTAATAAACCCCTTTAATTTACTTAAGAGATAAGGTGTAAGACTATCTTCACACTCTCCTAGCTCAATAATCCACTTACTATTGCAAACCCAGGGCTATTTCGTTCTAGACAGTAGGCAGGGTTTAGGTTTAGAGTTTAGAAGTCGGATTCACCCTAACTTA
>NZ_JAUBVE010000068.1:0-42384 GCF_036705715.1 Microcoleus sp. AT3-D2
TTTAAAAGTTTTTTTTAGTTATTTAGTAATGCACAAATTTAGGTGTTTGTCAAATTAATTTAGATGCGTTTACCCTGAGCTTTCTCTCTTTAATTAACTAATATTTAAAACAGAGTTTAGGAGAAATAAAAGTGTCAGAGCAACTTCATGAATTATTAGCATTTGTTTTAGAAAAAGAAGTAGGACTGCCGGCCAGAAAGTCTCAATCTTTAGCCGGTCACTTTGCGGAGTTAGAAGAATTTATTAACTTAGAAGCAGAAACACTTAGAAACGGCATCAGCAGCATATCGGGCAAAAGAGCGCTGAGATTCACTCCCGATGAGATTGAACGCATTTTAGCATTTATATCTTCAGGCAAGCTGTCGCTGCAACTTACTATCGCTGAAAATTTTTTAGCCAGCATTTGTCGAGATTTTACTGGGCGACAGCTAGTTATGGTTGAAAATCTGACTTTAGGGAAAATTCATCCCAACCCATTTTTAATTAGGGCGTTAAATTTGGACACTCCCGAAGAAGTTGTCAGGCTCAATGTTTATATGACTGCTACTAGGTCTATTGTCACTTCAATGGGATTTTTTATTCAAAAACTATTGATATCTTGTTCTGAAAGTGCAGAAATTCCACCGGAAGAGTCAGGATGGGACGCAATTAAAACTACCAGTGATGGCGCGAAATGCTGGATACAGGTAAAAAGCGGCCCGAATGATATGGATAAAGACCAGATAGTATATTGGGCTGCCAAAATTGAGGAAAAAATTCAGGAGGGCGATCGCGCTTATATTGGTATAGCTTACGGCAAAAGAACTAATAAAACTGTCACACTTGGTTTACTGAAGCAAATTTTGCCAAATTCGGACATGATAACTTTAATAGGTCGAGAACTGTGGGATTTTGTCAGTGAAGATACTCGCTATACTGTGAATCTGTTTGAAGTGTTGCGTCACTCGGCTAGTCAAGTTTTAGCACAAAGTTCTATTGATGAAGCTATAGAAAGGTGTAGCGAGCGAATCATCGCTGAATTTATCGGAAAGTACGGCGAGGGAAGTCAAGGTGTTTTTAACTATATAGCAGATATATTTTGATTTACAGGTTAGTAGTAGCGCCCAAACGCTACTACTAACCCCAAATTACAAAACCCCTTTAGAACTCGGAATCCGAGTAGCCCGCCGCGGATCGATTTCCACCGCCATCCGCAGAGCTCGCGCAAATGCTTTAAACGCCGCTTCCACAATATGATGAGAATTTCCCCCCTGCAACTGTCGAATGTGCAGTGTCATTTGAGTGTGGTTCACCACCGCCGAAAAAAACTCTTTCACTAATTCAGTATCGTATGTGCCGATCCGCTGGTTGGGAATTTCTAAGTTGTAACTTAAGTGAGGCCGTCCCGAAAAATCTAGCACTACCTCAATTAAAGCTTCATCCAAAGGTGCGATGAAATGCCCGAAGCGAGAAATGCCCGATCGATCCCCGACAGCTTTTGCTAGGGCTTGGCCCAAGGTAATCCCCACATCTTCGTTCGTGTGGTGGTCGTCAATCTCCAAATCCCCGATCGCCTGCACATCCAAATCGATCAATCCGTGAGAAGCAATCTGGTGCAACATATGGTCTAAAAACGGAATCCCCGTAGACGCCTTGCAAGTTCCCACACCGTCGAGATTGAGGCTGGCCGTGACATCCGTTTCCAGTGTCGTGCGTTTCACCAAGGCGGCCCTAGCTGGTTGAACTGAACTTGCAGGAGGTACAGAAGGGCGATCGATTATCTCCATAATTCGCAATTGGTCATTCATTAGTTATTGATAATTAGTAATATCATGTCCGATCAAGCGATTAAAAGGGCGGGTTTTTGAGATTGTCAATTATTGGCAAATATTTTTCGTGAACCCGCCCTTACCTTATTAGGGGTAATCGACCGCACATAATATAATTGAAGATTACAGCTTCAGCAGCGCTGATTCTCAAGTGTTTAGTTAAGAGAATTATGCAAAACTCAAAACTCTCGAAAGGGGCGGTTTTTGCATAAAACTTACTTGTTAAAGTAAAAGTTTATTGTCTAAACCCGCCCTTACATAACTCAAAACTCTCGACTACCGTTACATTCCCATGATTTCGTAACCGGCATCGACATACAAAACTTGACCCGTAATCCCGCTAGCGAGATTGCTGCACAGAAAAGCCGCAGCATTTCCCACTTCCTGCTGAGTCACCGTCCGCCGCAGCGGCGCCACTTCCTCAACGTGGTGGATCATGTCCAGAATACCGCCAACTGCTGACGAAGCCAGAGTCCGAATCGGGCCAGAAGAAATCGCATTTACCCGAATATTTAACGGGCCGAGTTCAGCAGCCAGATAACGAACATTCATTTCCAAAGCCGCCTTAGCAATTCCCATCACATTATAGTTAGGAACTACCCGGACGCCGCCCAAATAAGTCAGGGTCACAATACTGCCGCCCTCGGCCATCAGGGGTTTAGCTGCAGCACAAAGCCGCACCAGCGAGTAAGCGCTAATATCCAAAGCATTGGAGAAACCTTGGCGCGAAGTGTTGGTGAAGTCTCCCGAAAGTTCGTCCTTGCCGGCAAAAGCCAGACAGTGGATCAGGACATCTAACTTGCCCCACTTGTCGGCGATGGTTTGAAAAGTAGACTCAATTTCGCTCTCGTCTTGGACATTGCAGGGCAAATACAGACTGGGATTGAGCGGTTCCACCAGTTCAGCGACTTTGCGCTCGTGCTTGCCTTTCTCGTCCTTCAAATAAGTTATGCCGAGGTTGGCCCCAGCTTTGTGGAGCTGCTGAGCGATGCCCCAGGCGATCGAGCGATTGTTGGCAATGCCCGTAACAAGAGCATTTTTTCCGGTCAAATCTATCATCTGTAGTTTATCTAAAAGCAACTTGCACCGTTCTCATTGGCTCTATGCGACAACCCCGCCAGTTTAGACACAACTGATTCAGATTTAACTGATTGAGACACAATTGAGACACAATTGAGACACAATTGATATTAATTTTGCTGTGGAGCTACATGGGGGGGAATTGAAAAAGTTAAGAGAAGGGCTAGATTTAATCATACAGCGTGTGTTTACCTTAACATTAGATGGAAGTAACAGAATCCCTAGATATTGGAGGTTAGGAAGTATATTTACTCAATAAGGTTAATCGGCAAGTTATAAAGTATTGATTAGTACAAAGGATCTAGTCGTGACGCATGATAGACCGCTAGCAGCCGTGTTCCGCCAAATCAGCGGCGGGGCGTTTCCACCCATTGTGGAAACCTTTGAACGGGGCAAGACAATTTTTTTCCCTGGAGACCCGGCTGAGCGCGTCTACGTTCTCATTAGAGGTGCTGTGAAGCTCTCCAGGGTGTACGAAGCAGGGGAAGAAATTACAGTCGCCCTCCTGCGCGAAAATAGCGTATTTGGGGTGCTGTCTCTGATTACGGGACACCGATCGGACAGGTTTTACCATGCGGTAGCCTTTACACCGGTGGAATTGATCTCGCTGCCGATCGAACAAGTTGAGAAAGCGCTCAAGGAAGACCCAGAATTGTCCATGGTGATGCTGCGGGGACTGTCATCTCGGATTTTGCAAACCGAGATGATGATCGAAACGCTGGCCCACCGAGATATGGGTTCGAGACTCGTCAGCTTTTTGCTGATTCTGTGCCGGGATTTTGGCGTACCCGGTACAGAGGGGATTACGATAGATTTGAAGCTGTCCCACCAAGCGATCGCCGAAGCGATCGGCTCGACACGGGTAACTGTGACTCGTTTACTGGGCGATCTCAGGCAAGAAACAATGATCTCGATCCACAAGAAAAAGATCACAGTCCACAACCCGGTGGCCCTAAGCCAGCAATTCACTTGATGCCGAGAAAGTATAGGATTTTGGATTTTGGATTTTAGATTCAATCCAAAATCCAAAATCCAAAATCTAAAATCGGAATGACTGCTGGATACATCCTGGTATTTGTAATTTTAGTGTTGGGGGGTGTGATCGCCACTGTCAGCGATCGCCTTGGGACGAAAGTCGGCAAGGCAAGGTTGAGCTTGTTCAAACTTCGCCCCCGCGATACTGCTGTTGTTGTGACAGTAATGGCCGGCAGCATCCTGTCCGCACTGACTCTGGGCATTTTGTTTGCGACTAGCAAACCGCTGCGAACAGGAGTTTTTAGAATAGACGAAATTCAAAAAAGACTTAACAACGCCCGCAGAGAACTCAACCAAACCACTCAAGAAAAAAATCGAGTTGAAACTGAATTAACTCAAGCCAGAGCCGCTCAAGCGCAAGCTAGAGCCAATTTAGAGCAAATTAATCAATCCCTCCAAACGGCTAATGCTGAGCAAGCTCGGACGCAAACAAAATTAAACTCGCTGCGGGCCCAGCTCAACAGCGTGCAAGCAGCCAAGTCTAAAACTGAACAGCAGTTAAGTCAGGTAGAAGCGGCTAAATCTCAGACAGAAGAACAGCTCAGCAGTGTGGAAGCAGCTAAATCCCGCACCGAAGAACAATTGAAACTGGTCGAAACGGCCCGATCGAATACACAAGCTCAGCTCGATCGCACCGAGAACCAATTGAAAACAGTTTCTGCTCAAAAAACGACTTTAGGATCGGAAATCGCTCAACTGCAAGAGGAACGCCAACAGTTAATTGAGCAGCGAGAGCAGGTAAAAACTCAAATTGCCCAGCGCGATCGAGAAATTGCCAAGCGAGAGGCAGAAATTGCCCAGCGGGACAAGGAAATTGTCGCTCGCAACGAACTAATTGCCCAGCGAGACAAGGAAATTGCTCAGCGGGTGCAAAATCTGGCAGAGCGCGATCGAATAATTGTCGAGCGCGACAAAGTAATTGCCGAGAGGGAAGCACTGTTAGAAACCTTGGCACAGCAACAAGCTCAACTAGAACAGCAGCAAACTTTATTGCAGCAGCAAGTGCAAGTTTTGGAACGGGACTTTCAGGCAATCCGCGAGGGTACAGTTGCCATCAGGCGCGGTCAAATTTTAGCTGCTGGCGTCGTTCGCATTATCGAACCCGGTATGGCAAGTGGCGCGATCGATCGACTTTTGCAAGAAGCAAATAAAACCACCGTCGGACTCATGCAGCCGGAAAATAGGAAGGTTAGAGACCAGATTATTCAAATTACTAAAGCAGAAATCGATCAACTAATTAGTCAGATTAAAGACGGTCAAGACTACGTGGTGCGGATTGTCGCCGGCGCTAATTACTTGCGGGAAGAAAAGGTAATTAAGGTATTTGCAGAAGCAGAAATCAATCGAGTTGTTTTCCGCGCTGGAGATGTGATTGCAGGGATTGCTGTCGATCCGGTGACTTTGACCGACGAACAGGTGCGGCAGCAGTTGCTGCAATTGATAGAAGCTTGTCAATTTCGCGCTCGCCTGATTGGCGTTGTCGGCGGTAGACTCGAAGTGGCCGACAATCAGATTGAAACTTTAGCTGGTTTTATCGAGCAGTTGCAGCAGTACGAGAAACCGCTGGAAGTTCAGGCGATCGCAGCAGATGTCACTTACATCGCCGGCCCGCTTAAAATAGATTTAGTGGCTCTTGAAAACGGAGTCGTTGTTTTCCGCACCGGACAACAACCACCGGGCGGTGGAGAGGTGAAAGTTAAATAATAAGTGCGATCAACTTTTTGGGTTACAGTAGGAACTGGAGTATAACCCACCTGTACAACTGATTTTCAACCAATTATCACCTAAATTTTCATTAATTATCGTAGTAATTCTATGGTCATAACCTATATAATCATCAAATCCCCCATTTTTTAGCAAATAAACTAAAACTTCTTGGCATTTTTGCCCTTCATGTTCATCTGGGTAATATACCTTTACTGTAATTAGTAATCTATCTGCTGATATCCCTAACTCTTCTCTTTCTGTAAAAGTTTTAACTTTTTCTTCTTGATTGTCCTCCGAATTTCTGAGAGTATTTATAATCAAAGAGTTTTCGTCTGATTTGTCCCCACCAAAAGAATGCCAACTAGAATTTGAAACATATCCATACTCTCGTATAATATCCTTACTTAACATTTTTACGCAACCGAAAAATTGTGGTTTTATAGCCTTCCTTTGAAGATGCTCGAAGTATTGAAAACGAGACACAAGAACAATTTCGTCGTGTTTCAATCCCAGTACCTTAACTATGTTACTTTGGGGATGAAAACAGACAATTGGAACATAAAAGTCTTGTCCCTCAACACTAAACTTGCTATCCCCCATGTAAAAACTCGTACTTAGTATCACCTCGGTTCTATAGTAGCGGGATGTAAGCATATTATTTTGACTCATGAATTCTTTGTAAAACAATCCCCATCCTTTTTCCCTAAGCCTTTTATTTAATTCACAAGCTTTTTTCGGTGTTATGGGGAAATCTATATTATGTATTTCAGTGTTCCCTTTTACGCTTGTTGGTTTATTTTGAGAAGTAGGCTTCCTATAATTAGGAGTTTGCTTGCGGCGTTTTGCTTTTCCCATGTCAATATCCTCTTCCCATAGTTCTTTCTATATCTTGTACAACTTGTTCAACAGCACCAACAAAACTTAAATCTTTGCGCCAGTAATGACACCCAAGAGAAGCACCTAAAACTGTCTCAATAAAATCATCAGCAGTAGGCATCAAGTTTCTTGTCAGCACTGTGACGATTGTAAAGCGGAACTCTTCCAACTGTGTTTGGGTATATTCAGCATACTCAGGATTACCGGAACGACCAACATCAACAACTTTAATCCTTACCATGTTGTGACTATCACCTTGTACCTGCGTTTTGATATCTGAAGAGAGCGATTCTGGCTTGACTACTTTTATTTTGCCTTTAGAATCTGCTATTGTATCAAGGGGACGACCTAGTGTCTTGAGATAAGATTCATTTTCCTCGCCAGCTATAGCTAAAGAATTTATTTGGTCATAATGGTATGACAAATTATGATCGGAATGGTATTGACGGCCATTCCACATTTTCGGGTATAAGTAAGTGCAAATTTTTATGCACGCAAAAGCCATTCTGTATTCTCGAAATAGGCATAATAGCTTGGCAAGACCGTACCAAAGCATAAACCATGTTTGATTATGACTAAATACTTGATCGTAGTATTTGAAGGCTTGATTGAGATCGCCAGATCTCTTTGACATAATCGACTGATCCACTAGGCTTAATAAATCGCTCTGAATTTCAGTGAGGTCAGACAATGACTTCACTTTATTGAGAATGTAAGTAGCAGTTTGCTCTTCCTGATCAACGGCATTTTGAATAAACTGAAAAAGTTGACTTTCTGTAACGGATCTATATTTATGGTATTTAGGAAGACTTTCTTCAAAAGCCCCACCCTGATTTAGATAAAAATCTAAATCTCTGAAATACTTTGCACGTTCTCCATAACACTCATAGTTTTCTTCTATGCCTATTGGATCATTTTGAGAAGTGGGCTTCCCATAATTAGGATTAAGTTTCTTACGTCGTTTTGCCTCTCCCATAAATTCAACCCTGATATAATTAAAGTTTGAACTTGTCTACTTAACTAAGTCTTAACCAGCAAATGCTGCATAAAAACCTGATCTGACCCAAACTAGCGTCCATGTTGTGTTCTGTCAATTTCTACGAGTCAAACAAAAGATAAGTCCAGGAGGATCTGGAGGAGAGTTCTCCCGGAAACTATCAATTTGCCATACTTGACTTTGAGTGTCATGAAAAGTTGAATATTCAGTAGGCTCTATTCTATCCCCATTAACCCTCATTAGGTTAATCTCAAAAAAATAGACTAAGGCATCAGCATTGCAAGAATCATATTGTTCAGAGTAAATACGAAACCGACAGCATCTCAGGCTCTGATTTAACAAAATTCCCGATTTTATGGTAATGCCTAATGGAATATCACTGAAGTCCGTATATAAATTTTGCTGATTCATAAATTAATCTTTTGTTTGATGGTTTAAAGCTTAATTTAGATGTTGACCTACATTTTTACTCAAAGAATATAATTTTTATTGTGCCGCATATTTTCTTCCCTGTCAAGAGCCAATAAAAAAAATGAATATTTTCCAGTTTCTATGATTTGCGGTAAACTGTTTCTTTAGCCTCTCCTGCTTAATTTTTTATCCTTTATAAACAATAATTAATGAGGAGAAACTTCAATGACTTCAGCTAGCATCTGTGAGTTAGACAGTCAGTCAGGTGCGTCGCCATCTCAAATCTGCAAATTCCATCAAAAATCTCACAGCGACGTACCCTACAAAAACTTAAGTCCGCTCTCCGGCTGCGGACTCAAGTCCGCACTACGAGCGAATCTTATTGCGTTCAATCGAACGAGAATGATATTATATGGCCACACGAATTACCATGATGATATAATATGTCAATCCTGCAAAAAAGTCAAGCAAAATAAGTGCGCTCCCCCGCAAAGATTTTGAGACATTCAAGAATGCAAGTGTCAGATTAGATATAAGTTGGTGATGGGTTTCCTCGACTACAACAGCGCAACTACAAACTTATGAACTCAGAACTAATAAATATGATTTTAGGTTTCGATCCAGGTAAAGACAAATGTGGCATAGCTGTAATGGGTAGAGATAAGAAGGTCTGCTACCATCAAGTTGTGCAGTCCGAAGCAGCGATATCTACTATTCAATCTTTGTGCGAACAGTTTCCCATTGAGTTATTGGTAATCGGAGATCAAACGACTTCTAAGAGTTGGAAACAAAAACTGACGCAGAGTTTGTCGCCTGCGCTCAAAATTGTTCAGGTTGACGAGAGATACAGCAGTTTAGAAGCGAGGGAACGCTACTGGCAAATGTACCCTCCGACGGGACTTTCTCGCTTGATTCCCCAGGGAATGCGGACGCCACCGAAGCCAGTGGACGATATTGTGGCGATCGTCCTAATTGAGAGGTATTTAAACAAAAGTTAGTCAATTTTATAAGCGTTACCACTGATGAGCTTTGATAATTAAGGAATCAATATGTTTTGGCGACTCTTGAATTTTTCACTTAAATAAAATACACCCTAAATTTAGAGGAGCGATCGTTGAATCACAATTAGGGCTACTTGATAACACCTTCGGTCAAGATTACCTTACCATTCTGCCGGACTTGCAGGCGTTCGGGGTTAATCGAATAGATAATATTGCCGTTAGTCGCTTCATAACTTCCGTCATCACCTGTAGTTACTTGCATGACATTGATTTGGGTGCCATTTATCTTGCTGAGGCCGCGGTAAAAAATATCGCCTTCCTGGGTTTTGCAAATGTATATAGAAAAGTTGGGCGTTGCGAAAGATTGCACCATTTCGGCCCTCGGACATCCCTCAACTTGAGCAATTTGCAGCGGTTGGTTATTGCCCAAAGTGTTGGGTGCGATCGCCCGAACTTTGCCAATCGGTTGATTTAGTGGAGTTGCTTGTGCTGAGGCAGTCAAAAAGCAGATCGCACTAATGCCTGCCATAACTAGAACTACTCCTTTAATGCCCTTAACTCTCTCTTTATAAAACATCTGGTCACTCCTGGTTTTAACTATATAATTACATCTTAAGCGATATTTGCTGGATATTAATAATATTTAATCTCAGAGGTGAAAGGTGCAGGAACACGGTACACCGTCGGTTTAAGTAAGGTGTGAACTGTTCACCCTACACCAGTGAAAATACATAAGTATGTCAATGCGATCGAAGGAAAGCAATCTCTTGTATTTAGGATATATTTAAGGTTTTATGGCTTGTTCACGCTGATCTGAGAAACCGGGTTTCTTCGTATATTTCTCGTTAGTAAACCTTTAATTTTCGTAGAAACCGGGTTTCTAGACGCCCAGGCGATCGCGAACTGACTCAGTTACAGGGTAATGTTTATTTGTGCTTAGCTATTTAGTGAATAATAAAAAGGGAAACAGAAGATACATTTTTCCTCCCATTTCCCATTTTTAAAATAACCGTCGTCCTGACTGCGAACCTGGTAATTAATTAACTGCTGCCAACTGTTTGTCTTTGATTTCCACAGGCGCGGTTAATGCCTCTTCCAAATCCGCACAGCCGAGTTTTTCCTCCAAAATAGCCATCACTTCGCGGCCGAAATCATTGGAATTCCGCTGCCAAGCTTCTAAACAAATTTGCCCGAAAAACGAACCCAAAGGTTCGGGATTCCACAGCAATTTGCGCGCTGTCCAAGGCATCAAACTCATCGGATCGTAACCCGGTTGCAGAATATCCTTTTTAAAGGCGTATTCTTCTAAAATAGTGTGCGGCTGCAACCCGATAAAGAAAATAGCAGGTTCTACTTTATCTGCTCCGAAAATCCGCTCTAGTTCTCGGTGATAAGCAATAGTTTGCCGGATGGTTTCAAAGGTTTCGTCAATGACGTTAAACGAGTAATTCACGGAAACCACATCGTTGTAACCGGCTGCTTTTAAATCGCGACAATTCTCTAAAACTACTCGCAAGTTGTAGCCCATCCGCATTTTCCGAACCAGTTCCTGGGAACCGCTGGTGATGCCGATTTCAAAGTAATTCATCCCCGTTTTTACCATCAAATCGCACAACTCTGGTGTGAGATTATCCGCACGGATGTAAGCGGCCCAGTGTATATCGTCCATGCCGGCGGCGATGATTTTTTGCAATAATTCAACTGCATCGTCGATGAATTTGCGTGCTGGGATAAATTGAGCGTCGGTAAACCAGAAATTGCGGATACCTCGATCGTACAATTGCCGCATCTCTGCTACCACCTCATCCGCTGGATTGATCCGCACTTGTTTCCCTTCAATCACCGTATAAATGCAGTAACAGCAATTATGAGGACAGCCGCGCTTGGTTTGGACTCCGACGTAGAAGTCCATATCCTGCAGATAATAGGAAAATTCCGGCCAAATGGTTTCGATGTAGTTATAGTTGCAGGCTGTTTTCTCGATGTTGGCTGGTTTTTCGTGAATTAGCTTCGCGCGTGGCACGGTTTCTCCCACCACATAACATCTTTCCTCGGCCAAATCTTCGCCCTTAATCAACTTCTCCAGCAAAGCTTCGCCTTCCCCCACCGAAACCACAGTTCCCGTCGGCAAACTGCGACCCAACTGCTCGTAAAACACGCTCACAGCACCGCCTCCGACCACTGCACGAGCTTCGGGGCGGTATTTACGGGCCCGCTTCAATCCGCGCTTAATCAGTCCCAAATTGCGCCAGAGTTCGGTGTAGTAAGATGCGGCTAAACGCAGTCCTCCGAGGGCTCCCCGGAACTTGATCAGCGGATTTTTGGCGTAGTAAAACTCGAAGGCATTTTGCAGCGGATTTCCGCCCCGGCCGCCCACGGGCGCGTAAATTTGAATGTCGCGCCAAGAGAAAACCAGCAGAGTCGGCTTAAACTCGTCTATGCTGGCATCTAAAGCTTTAGCGAAATCCAGGGGGGGTACGGCGCCTAAATCGAAAATGCGCTGTTCGACATCGGGAAACAGCTTGTGTACGTGATCCGAAAGATACACAACTCCGATCGGGAAAATAGGATTGCAAGGGAGGCGAACGTACAGGACTCGGTTTTCTCGGTTTTCCATGATTGCCATATCCTAAAGTGGAACTTTTTCAGCTATGTTAATATTCTTTTAATATAACTTTACAATATGTCTAATTTTCGCAATTTGACATTAAATATTCTTAAATTTTTCTATTGAGCTCAAGGCCGAGCTTGTTGGTGTCGATCGGCGACAGCAGCAGAAAAAAGCTAATTTTTAAGTCTATACAGCGTATTTTGACTTAAAATCCCAGCGGGGAGTCAAAAAGCCGATATTTATCCGGTTAGATTTTAAGTTAGGTTCGATCGGTCTCTCATGTATTAGGGAGTTGGTAGTCGGCTTTACAGTAGGCGGGATCACCTAGTGTTAGCCTGAGAAGATAACTAAAACTTTTAGGCAAGGCTCCCTCAGCAGTTATGGCTCAAATTCTTGACCCCGTACCCTCAGACACCGACAGCAAGATTCTGTGCTGCTACGTCAACGCCACCAGTCAAATTCAGATTGCTCGTATCACCAACATTCCTAACTGGTACTTTGAACGAGTGGTGTTTCCCGGACAGCGCTTAGTGTTTGAAGCGATGCCGGCCGCAGCATTGGAAATTCACACCGGGATGATGGCTAGTGCAATTTTGTCGGATAAAATTCCTTGCGATCGCTTGCAGATTAACGAAGGCCCCTATTCAAACGTCAATCCTAGCAGATCGCGAGAGGCAGTTCAGGGCGATCGAACAATCATGGCTGGCCGCCCCAAATCGCGAGAAATCTCAGAACCTCTGACTGTACCGGCCCTAACCGCCGTCGATTAATCGGAGTTGTGAGTTTTGAGTTATAAATTGTCAGTTAATTGATAACTCCGCGCTCAAAATTCCAACTTCAGCAAAGTGGTAAAAACTCAACACTTAAGAATCAAAGTTTGTGAAATGAATTTTAGATCAAAACTCCCGACTGCAAAGATTGTCCGGTTTTTCCTATTTCCCTGAGTTTGGTTGGCGGGCCCAAAAGCTGTGCAAAAATATCCTTAAACAGCTTCTCGAATTTCAGCCATGTCAGCACAACCTCTTGCCTCTTCCCCATCTTCTGCCCCAGTATTTGAGCCGGCGGTATTCCGGCTTTCTCCCCTGATTAGAATCACGCTGTTGAGCTTGTACACAGCCCTGACAATTCCATTGCCGTTTTTGTCGGAAGTAACAAAAGCACCGGTTCCCCCGGCGGCACTCTGGGCGGCAATTGTTGTCGGGGCTGTGGGCCTGTACGGCGTGCTCAGTGAAAGGGTAATTTTGAGCGAGGAAGGGATTGAAGTCACATATCCCAAGTGGTTTCCGCGTTTGTTTCGCAAGGGTTGGTCGCTACCTTGGACTGAGGTAAAAGCTCTCAAACCTCGATCGACAGGTCAAGGAGGTTTAGTTTACTATTTTTTGAGTCATTCGGGTGAAGGTTATTTGTTGCCAATGCGAGTGGCTGGGTTTGGTAAATTAGTCGGTTTGGTGGAAGCAAAAACAGCTATTGATACTAGAGATGTCCGCCCTTTGTCGCAGCCTTGGATGTATATTATTTTACTTTTATGTACGCTGCTTCTGCTGTTGGTGGATGCGTGGACTATTGTTACGGCGATCGGGATTAAAGGAAATCTGTAATATTATCTCCAGTACAATAACTGTTATAAAGTTGGTAGTGAGGACTTCAGTCCAATGGCACTGAAAAAGTGAGCCAAAAAAAATCTGTAAGGCAAGATATACATAGATAATTGCCTTACAAACCAAAATATCTCCCTCCATTATGCCAAATCGTGCGTGCATTCTCAAACAACAATTATTGGTGTTGCTGAATCAAGGTATGAATGCCCCAGGAATGGGAATATCATGAAATTTCAAGTAATGTATTAATACCTTAATAGAATGCTTGAGCATTTCCTCACATTTAGAATAACAAAGAGTCTTACGATTTAGCCTAGCCAAATAATGTCTTAGTCTGGTATTTTCCCCTTCTAAGGAGTGTCATATAAGTCTTGCTAATAATCTGCTCCTCATCAGGAATAAACATGGGATATACAGACTATCCATCAGTTACATAAAAGTAGCATTTCCATGCACTTACCTTGTCCCATAATGGTTCAAATGTCTTAGCGCTATGATCCCCTAATACCCAGCCTAAAATTCCTGGTTGAAAGTGGTCAACCGCTGTCCACAGCCAGATTTTGTCTGTTTTTTTTTACATAAGTTTGTAATTCATCGAGTTCACCAACTTCTGGAATGACTTCAGGATCATAAACATCTGGCAACAGTTTTCCGACTTGTTTTATCCAATTTATTACGCCCGGTATGATGAACTCCCTTAACTCGTTCTATCGCCCGTAATCCCATACCATTGACATACATTTTTAGGCAATCACGTTTGATACTCTCGCTATAACCTCGATGGGGTTCATAGTGATTAATAAATTGACGACCACATTGGACACAAATGTGATTCTGTTTTCCTTTCTTCTTGCCATTTTTACGGATATGGGTTGATTTACATTCTGGGCATTGTATAAATTATTCCTCCTATTCATACTCTAACTCAGCAACGCCGGAATATGCTGTAAGTTGGCGATGATTGAACCATTGATTCAAGCCGCTGGTGCCAGTGTCTTGAATTTGTCACCTTATTCTCCTGACTTTAATCCGATCTAATTATGGTGGTCACCACTGAAAGCTTTTTTACGTCAGTTTTCGCCAATTACTACCAAGATGGTTGACGTTTTACTAGCTACGGCACGCTTATTTGGTTAATCCACAGCACTTTAAAAACTGGTTTAGAAGCTGCTGCTACTGTACTTCATAAACCTGGAATCCGCTGTAAAAAGTTCGGCGTATGGCTTTAGAAATTTTGAAAATTACAAAAATAGATGTTTGCTTATTGGCATTTTAATTGTTAGTTTAGCATACCAAGTAAGGAATAACCTTTATTCTTATACAATTGTCCAAAAAAAATGCAACTGTAGGTAAACTCCAAATCACCATACTCATCAGTGATACCCCATTCTTTAATCTAAAATCTAAAATCTAAAATCGTATTACCGTCTCGCGATTCTAACACCTTCCCTAAAATGGGCGATCGTGGCAATTACCGCTATAGAAAAATAAAATATTCTAATCAGCCAAAAACAAACCCGCATTGACCAAGTAACAATAGTCGGAGCAATACCTGTGAACTGTACAAATCTGGAATTAACTTTTTTTTCAAAACTGTCAAGATCTTTCATCTCCGATTGTTTCGCCGGAATAACGGGAAACTGACCAGTATATACGTAATAACCCATAAAACCAGGCAATCCTACTTTTCTATTCAAAAATGAGTTAGTTAAGGTTGCAGTTTGCGCGGGTAATAAGTTATCCGATTCCTCTACTTTGTCCAGCCAAGAATTATATCTAATGGCTGGCGTAATCATGAAAACTAAGGGAACTATAACTATCAACAAAGCTGCACTAATTTTGCGACCGTATTGAGGGTGTAAAAGCCTTGTCGCCACACCCACTCCCATACCGATAAAAGCAAATATTAATATATTTAACAGTTCAATAATTTCGATACCTCTCAACAAATCGCCGATAATGAGAATTGTATATAATAATTTGTCTGCTAGTAGCAAAGCTGCCCACTTGATGAGAATTGAAACGCCTACAATAATAGCTACAATCGCCACATACCCAATGGCACCTAGAACGTAGAGTAAAATCGAACCGGCTTGTTTGAATGATTGCATGGAATTATTCACTCTTGTGAAAGTTGAGGAGTCCGATTGACGAAAAAACTTGAAATTTTAGATTAATCAGGAGTTCAAAATTTGACTTTTAAAATAGATTAGCTTGACATCTTGAAATCAATCTAAAATGTAAAATCTACAATCGATCGACAAGTTCCCGCGCGGCCGCTTTGGTAACTTGTGCGATCCGTTCCTTGACAACACTCTCTTCGATCGCCCTCTGGTCTGTTTCTTGTTCGCGATCGATCCCCAACCATAAAAGATACTCGATATTACCCGCCGGGCCAAGTAAAGGCGACCACGTTAAGCCCCTTTCCTGCCATCCTAAAGCTGTGGCTGCCTTCCACACTTGAAAAATCGCATCAGCTTGAGTTGCTGAGTCTCGCACTACGCCTTTTTTCCCGACTCTCTCGCGCCCTACCTCAAACTGCGGCTTTACCAGCAACACTGCTTCTCGCGGTGGTGTCAACAATTCCCACAGCGCGGGTAAAATCTTATCCAGGGAAATAAACGACACATCTACTACCGCCAAATCTGCTGGCGCAGAGTCGCCGTAAAGCTCAGTAGCAGTCATGTACCGCAAATTGGTGCGTTCTTTCAAAATTACCCTCGGATCGTTACGCAAGCCCCAATCTGCTTGACCGTAGCCAACATCTACGCCATACACTAGCGCGGCGCCGGCTTGCAGCAGACAGTCGGTAAAACCTCCTGTGGAGATGCCGCCGTCGAGACAAATTCTGCCTGCAACGGGAATCGCAAAAACTTCTAAAGCTTTGGCTAATTTGTCGCCGCCTCTGGAAACATAGCGCGATCGCTCTTTGATCTGAATTTTTGCTGCAATGTCAACCTCAGTACCCGGTTTGTCAACTACCTGTTGGTTGATTGAGACTTTCCCAGTCCTAATCAATGCCTGAGCTTGTTGTCTGGAACTGCACAAATCGAGGCTGACCAATAAAGTGTCTAGTCGCTGTTTAGCCAAGGTTTTTAATCTGTACGGATAGGGTTAAGGACAGTACCAGATTAGCACTTACGCACAAGCCGGACTGCTGATTTTTTGCTAGCATTTTGGTTTTTCGATCATCGCAGGGCGATCGCCCCCAGCTCACATTATGTGACTGAGATCGCTCTGAGTGTGTAGTTTTATCACAGATATACAATTCATAGAATCACACAAAAATTTTGGCTGCTAGCGGATGATTTATATGCAGCTAAAAGCGCTACAAATACCATCAGGGCGATCGACGATGAAAACAATTAACTTTCCTATCAGAAATCCGGGTAATTGTCAAGAAAATCCCCTCGCCTTCGTCAGCGGTGACATCATCCACATTCTTTACCCCAATGGCGAAGTAGAAGCAACAACCGTCGCACAAATCGATCTGCGCCAAACCAAAAATCCCCTAGACAAATGCCTCGTCTGGGGATGTGTTGACGATTTCTAGCACCAGTTTCAAACAAGAATGCAATTATAGGGAAGCTCCAAACCATTAATTCATAAGTCATTCCCAATTATTCAAATTTTTAATCTATAATTTTTAATCTATAATTTTTAATCTGAAATCTTTAATCTAAAATTGTATAACCCATAAAAAAAGATCGCTTGGAGGCTGTGAGACCAAAAAAAGCGATCAATCTAACGGCTGCTAACTGCCAGCCACAAGTGCAATTTGCTGCTAAAAGAACTAGCAAATTGACTTAAATATCTTGTTCGCTCAATTCGCGAATCATGTAATCAAAAGGCTGATCCAAAAAAGGCCCCACAGATAAGCCAGCAGCTTCCACCTGAGCCTTAACCATCTCCTTCATAATGCTAATCCCCATCACCGTCGGGCCAATGGGAACGCTTAGAGAATTGTAAGTTTCTCGCAAACCTTGCAGCACGCGCTCGTCGAGCACGTCGGTACTTCCAGCCACCAAGGCGTAAGTAGCATAGCGCAAGTAGTAGTCCATATCCCGCAGACAAGCCGCGTAGCGACGAGTCGTGTAGGCATTTCCCCCGGGACGGATCAGTTCCGGCTGTTCAGCAAATAGCTGGATACCAGCTTGCTTGACAATTGCCGCAGCATTGCTGTTAATTGCAGCCGCCGCCTGTACCCGTGCCGTGCCCGTTGCAAAATAAGATTTCAACCGATCGATACCATCTCGGTCTAAATACCTACCAGCAACATCATAATTTTCAATCAGGCTCGTCACTGCATCGCGCATAAGTTTCTCTCCCAAAAATCTTTATCAATACTTTGCTATCTGAGACAGACCGCCTATTGTAGACTACTACAAATCGGCGTTTGATTAAGATTTGAGATGGGATTTTCACGAAGGGTAGTCTATCCCCGGCAAACTGTCGTAAAATTCAGCCGTTTGCCTAGTATGTTCAGCCGAAAAATCCACAGGGCAAGAATCTCAAACTGCCCGGCCGCACTGGGCCCCTATTTCAAAATTTTGTAGCCATAGATACAAAATAGTGGATACTGAAGGCCTACGATCGCCCACACAGTCTGAAATCGGCCGATCGCCAAGACACAACCAATATCAGGAGTAAGTCATGTTCCAGACACCCCAAGAAGCCTTAAACTACATACAAGAAAATAAGATCCAGATCGTTGACCTCAAATTCATCGATATGCCGGGGATCTGGCAACACCTTTCCCTGTACCACGACCAAATCGACGAAACCGCATTCACAGACGGCGTACCCTTTGACGGTTCCAGCATTCGAGGCTGGAAAGCCATCAACGAATCAGACATGACGATGGTCATCGATCCGACCACCGCTTGGATGGATCCGTTCATGGCAGAACCGACTATCAGCTTCATTTGCAGCATCAAAGAACCCCGCACGGGGGAACCGTACAGTCGCTGTCCCCGCACCATTGCCCAAAAAGCCATAGACTACTTGCTTTCGACCGGTCTCGGCGATACAGCATTCTTTGGCCCGGAAGCAGAATTCTTCATTTTTGACGACGTTCGCTTCGACCAAACCCAAAATTCCGGCTACTATTACGTAGATTCGATCGAAGGTCGCTGGAATTCCGGCAAAGAAGAAGCAGGCGGCAACCTCGGGTACAAACCGCGTTACAAAGAAGGTTATTTCCCAGTAGCACCAACCGATACCTCACAAGACATGAGAACGGAAATGCTGCTGACAATGGCAAAATGCGGCGTACCCATCGAAAAACACCACCACGAAGTCGCCACCGGCGGTCAATGCGAACTCGGTTTCCGCTTTGCAACTTTAGTTCAAGCCGCTGACTACTTGCTGACTTACAAATACGTCATCAAAAACGTCGGCAAAAAATACGGCAAAACCATCACCTTCATGCCCAAACCGCTGTTTAACGACAACGGTTCCGGGATGCACGTTCACCAGTCGATTTGGAAAGACGGTCAACCTCTATTTGCAGGCGATAAATATGCAGGTTTCAGTCAAATGGGACTGCATTACATCGGCGGCATTCTCAAGCACGCACCGGCACTTTTGGCAATCACAAACCCCACAACCAATTCCTACAAGCGTTTAGTTCCGGGCTTTGAAGCGCCTGTAAACTTAGCTTACTCTCAAGGGAATCGATCGGCATCAGTGCGGATTCCGTTGTCGGGAACCAACCCCAAAGCCAAGCGGTTAGAATTCCGCTGTCCCGATGCCACATCCAACCCCTATTTAGCATTTGCAGCCATGCTGTGCGCCGGCATAGACGGCATCAAGAATCAAATCGATCCGGGCGAACCTTTGGACGTGGATATCTACGACCTTTCCCCTGAAGAATTGAGCAAAATTCCTTCAACTCCCGGTTCTTTGGAAGGCGCTTTAGAAGCTTTAGAAAAAGACCACAGTTTCTTAACAGAAACCGGCGTATTTACCGAAGACTTCATCCAAACCTGGATTTCCTACAAACTCGATAATGAAGTCAACCCGATGCGGCTGCGTCCTCACCCCTACGAGTTTGCTCTCTACTACGACTGTTAGATACAGCGGTTTTCAGCAATATAGGTACAGTCTGGGGTCGGGCATGGGGCATGGGGCATGGGGCATGGGATTGCCCCGCGTACCTCATAAACCTGCAATCTGCTGTAGTTGAAAATCAAACATCAAAAATCTAAAACTGTCATTTTGGGTGTTTGATGTTTGATTTTTAATCGAAAAAAGACCGTCTGCAACGGCGGTCTTGGAACAACAAATAACAAATAACAAATAACAAATTAACCAATAACTAATAACCAAAGAATGTCCGATATTTTTGTGATGGTACGCAATCAAAATAATATTGCCATGACCTCAGTTGATGGCATTGCCTTTATTACTTTACTGAGTCGGGACGGACGGGTACTGGCCGAGGAGACGGTTGCCTTGATGGAGGCAGATGCGGGATTTGATGACTTGGCAGCAGGACAATATACTGTAATAGTCAGGCACGAACGGGTTGAACCACAATCTGCCACATGGGATGTGACGATCAGCAAGGAAGATCAAGTCATCATACTGACATTTGTTTATCTAGAAGCGGAACGGGTACTGCTTCGCATTCTAGCTACAGTTGAAGAGAGGTTATGACCATGACAGCTAAAGTTATTCCATCACAATCAATTAAAATGTTCCGCTATCGAGTGCAATTCTTGGCAAAAGACCTTTGGAAGGAGAAAAACCCAGTTGGTCGAATGAATCTGGCTTTGCAGTTGGCGGATGCCGCGAGTACGCTGGCTAGACTGGAAGTGGAGGAGGCACGAAAATTTCAAGAAGAGTCGGCTTCGGAGGATCGGGTTTCAGAATCAACTGAGACTTGATATCAACTTTGGGAATAGGGCATCGGGAATAGGGCATTGGGAATAGGCTATAGACAACAAAATTCTAACTTGCTTCCTGAATTAGGAAGCCCAAAAACTGCGTTACACTTATATAGGTATCTTTACAAAACAACATAAAAGCATGACTGTTGCCTATCCCCGCAAGCTTCGCAACACAATGGGAGCGCGCGAAATTTTAGCTAATGTAGTGCGCGATCGCGAAATTCACCTGATCACCCTCAACCGCTACCGCTACAGCGAACAGCGCAGTTGCAAAGACCTCACCGAGGTGATCGAACAGCTAAACGGGGAACCAGCCGAACTCGTGCGCGACCTTTCTCGGCACATTTCCGACGAAGCGCGGCACGCCATGTGGCTCACCGACTTGCTGGTAGACCTCGGCCAAAATGTGGGAACGCCGCCAGGAGTCTCCTACATTGACGAATTTGAAAGGTTGTATGACAGGGAACAACAAGACCCCACCACAAACCGCGAAGACTTCGTAATTTCTTCCCTCGCCGCGATTAACGTCACCGAAAAGCGTGGCTGCGAATACTTCTCAGCGCACATTCACGCCCTCAAACAGGCTCCCCAAACGGCAGAAAACATCAAAATCCGCGAAACAATCGAAAAGATTTTTCCCGAAGAAGCTGGTCACGTCCGCTGGGGCAACCGCTGGCTGGGCTCCATAGCTGCCAAAAGCCCGGAACACCGCCAGAAGGTGGAACAGGCAAAGCGCAAGTATGTGGCGATCGAACAAGCAGCTTTTGAATCGGGAATGGATATCATGTTGGGGGCAGAACTCCGCCGCGTGACCCGCCTCGTGGATATTGCCAACACCATGCCGATGTGGGAACGCCCCCAATACCTGATGGAACGCTTGCCCGCAAGTCTGCTGGCCCCCGACCTGCAAATGACCAGAGTCGATGTAGCTCAGCGCGCCTGGAACCGCGACCCGCAGGCATTTATGGAGAAATTGGTGCCCATGTTCCTCAACGGCTTGAATACCATTGAGAAGAAGCAGGCCCCGGCAAAGCCCAAGGCTTAAATACGATCGCGAACCTGGTTGAAACCGCTCTGAAAGTCAAACTTCCCTCTGCCTCTGCAAACAAGCGAGATATACTGGTTCCCAGGGATAGCCTCGGAACCAGTTATTTAAAGTCATAATTTTAAGCTTTAGCAAGTAAACTGATTATTGGAATAGTTTTCCATCTAAATATAATCATGACTACCAGCGAGCCGAACATACAAACAGCTTCCGCAGAAAGCGAATCGAGGGAAAGCGCGATCGCCTCCGAGCAGGTCGAAAAAGCCACAGCCGTAACCTATGCAGAAGAAATTGAAACTGTCATCGCCAGCATGGCTGTAGACCAAAAAGTGATGGTCGGTCAAAATGAAGCTGGCGGACATCTTTGGAAGTTTAAGTACGGCAGTGTTGAAGTGTTCGTGCAACTCACCGGCGACACCGAAGATGATACTTTGACTGTTTGGGCTTTTGTTCTGCAGTTGCCCGCGAAGAATGAAGCTCAATTAATGCGGAAACTTCTAGAAATGAATTGGCTGTCTACTTTGGAATCTCATTTTGCCATTGTTGACAATAAAGTTGCGGTAATATCGACTCGGACGATCGCCGAAATCTCGGCCGGGGAAATTTCTCGGGTTATTACTATTGTCGCCACGATCGCCGATGATAATGACGATATTCTGCAAGCAGAATTCGGTCAGTAGTCATTAATTAACAGTTAACAGTCATTAATTAACAGTTAACAGTTAACTGTTAACTAATATGCAGGCCCTGCGATCCAAGCAATCGTGATTCCCAGCCCCAAACCGACAAGCACTTGAAAAGGAGTGTGTCCCAGCAACTCTTTCAGGCGAGCCTCATTAAGGTTGTGATCTTCCTCAAAAAACTCGTCAATAATTTGGTTGAGGATGCGAGCTTGCTTGCCTGCAGCTTGGCGGACGCCTGCTGCGTCGTACATCACAATAATTGCAAAGATCGCAGCGATCGCAAAGTCCGGACTTTCCCATCCCATCGTTTGTCCCACTTCAGCAGCCAAAGCGCCAACAAAAGACGAGTGAGCGCTGGGCATTCCCCCCGTTGTTACCAAATACTGAAGATTAAACTTGCGATTTTTGACCAACTCGACCGGCAGCTTCATGATCTGAGCTGCCAGACAAGCGAGCAAAGCAACCACCAGTACATGATTGTTTAAGACGCTGCTGCAAATTTCCTGCATAGTGTTTGGTATTTCTAGTTACTGCGGCTGGTAATAAAATCGGCGATCGCCAGCAGCGGTAGAGCTTTGCTCCCAAACACTGCCAATTGAGCCTTAGCATCAGCAACAAGCTGCGAAGCTTGGCGCCGAGACTCCTCAATTCCCCACAAACTGGGATAAGTGACTTTTCCTGCTTGAACATCTTTGCCAGCAGTTTTGCCCAGTTCTTCTTGGGTAGCAGTAATATCCAAAATGTCGTCAATGATCTGGAAAGCCAACCCAATATTTTGAGCGAAACGAGACAGCCGCTGCAAATCGGCAGCCGAGGCCCCACCCAGAATTGCCCCACAAACTACGCAGGCTTCTAACAGCGCGCCGGTTTTGTGAGCGTGAATGTAATTCAAAGTTTCCAAAGAAACATCTGTCTTTCCTTCCGATTCCAAATCAACCACCTGACCTCCTACAAGTCCAGCAGCGCCCGATGCCCGCGCCAAATGGGCGATCGTCTGCAACACCTGTTGGGGGGGTACGTTCTCAGTTTTAGTGGCGATAAATTCAAAAGCATAGGTCAGCAAACCATCGCCAGCCAAAATGGCGATATCCTCGCCGTAGACTTTGTGGTTCGTCAGTTTGCCACGCCGGTAGTCGTCATTGTCCATTGCCGGCAAATCGTCGTGAATCAGCGACATCGTGTGGATCATTTCCAAAGCGCAAGCTGTCGGAATTGCCATAGATGTAGTGCCGCCGGCCAGTTCGCAGCTAGCGAGACACAGGATCGGACGCAGGCGCTTGCCCCCCGCTAGCAGCGAGTAGCGCATTGCTTCGTAAATTTTCTCTGGGTAGATGACCGGGAGTGCACTGTCGAGAGCTACCTCGATCGCCTCTTTTCGCTTGACTAGATAAGTAGATAAATCGAAAGAGGATTCCGGTTGGGACGAACCCATTTCTGTTGCCAATACCATCCCTTGCTCTCTTGTACTGAATAGTTACGTGGGATATTCTGAGCCGTTGGGGTCGGATTGTGCCGACTTTTACGGCGGTAGTTGCTCGAACTCCGAGCATCAACTAATCATTCTACGGGTGTTGTTGCACAGAAAATCTTTGAGTTTTGATAACTTTGTCAAATTACCAGTCAATCTAAAATTTACAATCTCAAATATCAAATCCGCTGATTTCTCTGACAACTTCCAAAAACCGCTGCACCGCTGCCGTTGGATCGCTGCGCCAAATCAGAGCGATCGCCACAATGCAGGTTGATTCTGGCAACGCTTTGTAAACAACCCCGCTGCGCTGGAAATTTTGCATCGACGCCGGGACGATCGCCACTCCCATCTCAGCGGCTACCAGACTCACAATCGTTTGCATTTGAATGGCTTCTTGAGCCGCGATCGGGCTAAAACCTGCTTGCTGACAAAGACTGACGATCGCATCGTACAATCCCGGAGCCTGGGATCGCGGAAATAAAATGAACGGTTCGGTAGAGAGTTCGTGTAATTCCACCTTCGCGCGATCGGCCGCCGGATGCGTTTCTGGCAGTGCCACGATCAGCGGTTCTCGAAAAACGATTTCAGACTTTATCCCATCTTCCTCAACCGGAGGACGCACGAAGCCGATATCAATTTGCCCGAACCGCAGCCGCTGCAACTGTTCGTTTGTCGTCAGTTCGTGCAGTTCGAGCTTAACGGCGGGACACCGAGTGCGAAAGGCTTGCAAAATCGCTGGAACCACGTTGTGTGCGGAGGAACTCACAAAGCCGATCGTCAGTTGGCCGAGTTCGCCCCGACTGGTTTGTCGCCCGAGTTGAATTGCTCGATCGACTTGCTGCAGAATTTTCCCGGCCTCCTCGAAAAAAACCTGTCCCGCAGCCGTTAACTGCACCGTCCGCTTGGTGCGGCGAAACAGTTGAAACCCCAACTCTCCCTCTAAATGCTGGATTTGTTGGCTCAGCGGAGGTTGGGCAATATGCAGTTTTTCGGCTGCGCGAGTGAAATTCAGTTCCTCTGCAACTGCAATGAAATAACGCAAATGCCGAAGTTCCATAGCTCCCCAATCATTGATATTTTAAAAGTATAAGTGGTTAGTTAAACATATATTGGACATTGATGATGATATTTCGTACAGTGATTAATAGGCGAAGTTGAGAATTAAACAATGGGTAATTTGGATATCAAAATTAGAGAAGCAGAGCTAGCAGATTTGGAATTAATTGTGGATTTTATTTCGCAAAAAAGCGAGTTTGATGGATCTAAAAATTTGTTGGCGACAACAGTCGAGAAATTGCAGCAAACGTTGTTTTGCCAGCCTCCGCTAGTGCGGGTTTTGTTGGCGGAAGTTGCCGAAAAAGCCGTAGGATTTGCTCTTTTTTATTCCTCCTATTCAAGTTTGTTGACGCAGCCGTGTCTTTGGCTTGATGATTTATTTGTGCAAGCTCCTATGCGCGGTATGGGAGTCGGTACAGCGCTGTTAAAGTATTTAGCACAAATTGCTGAGTCCACAAATTGCGGGCGGATTGAATGGACTGTTAATACTGGCAATGCGCCGGGAATTGCTTTTTATCAAAAGCAGGGAGCGCGGATTTTGGAAAATATTAGAGTTTGCCGTATTGATGGGGATGGAATTAATCTGCTTGCTAGCAAATAATTTAATAACGAACCGCGAAGGCGCGTTAGCGAAGCGGCGCGTTAGCGCTAGAACGCGAAGAGAATAATAGAGAAAAGAGAAGAGGAAAGAAGAGAAGAGATGTCAGAAAATTCTTGGAATACAGCTCTTTATGAGCAAAATCATGCTTTTGTTTGGCAGTACGGCGAATCGCTTTTGGAGTTACTCGCTCCGAAAGCTGGTGAACAAATTCTGGATTTGGGCTGCGGTACGGGACAGTTAACTGAAAAGATTGCTAAAAGTGGTGCTTTTGTGCAAGGTATTGATTCATCTTTGTCGATGATTTCTACGGCAAAAGTTAACTACCCTCACATTAACTTCTCAGTCGCAGATGCGAGGAGTTTTCAAGTAGAAGAGCCGTTAGATGCTGTGTTTTCTAATGCGGTTTTGCACTGGGTTAAACAGCCGGATGCTGTGATTAATTGTGTGGAAAAATCGTTGAAGCCGGGAGGGCGTTTTGTGGCTGAGTTTGGGGGTAAAGGGAACGTGGGGGCGATCGTCCGGGCAGTTTTGAGTGTTTTGTCAGAAATTGGGTGCGAGGAGCCTCAAGCGCTTAATCCTTGGTATTTTCCGAGTATTGGCGAGTATGCTGGGCTTTTGGAAAAGCAGGGATTTGATGTGGGTTATGCGGTTTTGTTCGATCGACCGACTCCCCTAGAAGGTGGCAGCGCGGGTATGGTAAATTGGATTGAAATGTTTGCTGGTGGGTTTTTGTCGGGGTTGTCTGATAATGTGCGATCGCAGGTAATTAACTCCGTTGAAGAGCGTTTGTGGCCGACGCTGTACCGCGATGGTAATTGGAGTGCAGATTATCGCCGAATTCGCGTTGTTGCTGTCAAAAATTCCTATTGACAAATATAAGGCTTCAAATCGGGGAGATTTGTAGCCTTCGTTCACTCAGTATCCCCATCGCGCCGCACGTTAGTCCCAGCAGTTATTTTCTTTTCCTATTGTAACTGCGCTTTTGTGTAGATCCCCATCAATTCTCCCCTGCCAAAAACTTACGACTCAGGCTTTTCGGATGTTGAATTTTACAGTCATATTTGTAGGGGTAAGCCGGCCCTATAAAAAATATTGTTGGCATGATACTTAGCCTCAACCAAAATAGACTCCTCCTTAACAAATAATAATCTAAGTTGGCGCTTCCATAGGGAGCCGGAAGCAAAAACGAACTAACACTTAAGGAAATAGCAAATGCTACAAAAGTTACGCTCAAAGCGTTTAGCCCTTCTCGCCAGTGCGACCAATTTCCCGCAGAAAGGCGCGCCGCTAGCCATTTGTAAGTTGGCTGATAGCGAAAAACTCGATCGGGAAAATGTGCGATCGTAAATTCGTATCCGCAAACACCGCAACAACTCGGTTTCATAAATAAACCGGGTTGCTAAACACAGACCTTAGTTTAAATCTGTTCTTCCCCTTGATTAAAACGCTGACTTCCTTGATTTTTATCTAAGCGCTAAATAGCATCTTTGGAAATAGTGAGGATGCCTGTAAACGAATTTTGGCTTACTCTCAAAGCTTGTTACTTATTTTTAACTTCTGCCAGTTCGCGCTGTAAATTGTCAATTCTCTGTTGAAAGCAAGCGGCTTGTCTGAGCATTTCTTGTTCGGAAAAGTCTAGCAATTGAATCAGATTAGCAACTTGAGATTCCAGTAATTGGGTTTCGTAAATATTGTTATTTGTAACAAAAATTGTAGGATTTTCTGAATAGTCAAAAACACTTTGTTCGTCGGGCATGGATAATGCGGTTTTTACACTAAGTGCCAAATCTTTAAACATTTCAGCCCTGCTTTGGGGAATTTTAACTTTCAGGAACATCACTACCGCAAACACACTTCCTGACGGCAGAAGTCCCCCAAATCCCAAGACAGACTTGACTTGGTAGGGGATAATTAAGGAATTTTGCTCAGGAATAAAGGGGCTGCCTTTTGCTTCTGATACGTGAAAAATATTTAATACTGCGGGCTCTAATTGCAAGAACCTTTCTCGCTCAATTCCGAGGAATGTAGGAATGTCTAAACCGAACTGCCGGGTTATTTCCGAAATCGCCGGCATTTGAGCCACTAATTTTGTACTAACTAATGGAATAGCTGTATTTTCTGCTGCTGTGTGCCGAGAATTCCACTGCGGTTCTCTGCCTGCGGCTGCTAGCAGAGTCCAACATTTCATGCCGGCGGCGGGGGAATTGCCCTTCATCAAGCGGCGGGCGGATTGTTGCAATGAGTGTTCTAATTCCCCGTAGGGATGAGTTTTGAACAAACGCACTAAGGCACAGGTATTTTCTCCAGTTTGCGAATCGCAAAAATGTCGGTAAATATAGTTAACAATCTTCTGGCTGCTGGCTTCCATACTAGCAGTATTTCTACCTAAGTGGCGCAGGACTAAGCTGCATTTCGCCATGTTTTGCGAGGTAAATAAGGTAATATCGTACATTAAAAATGCTCTCCAAGAGCTCAAACACTGTTTTTCATTTATCGTTAAGGCCGCTAAGCCATCCGGAATCCTACTGAGAGTTTTGAACAAAGTGTTAGTTAAAATATGTATAAAATTTGCCCGCCAAATGCAGCGGTTGTATGGCAGGATACAGAAATTAAGATTAAAGCAAAAAAAATCTATCTCCTAGGGTAGGCCACAACGACAGAAAAGCCGATTTATGATACACAGGGTTTTTACGAGAACTCCCCCATAGGAATTAAAGAAATAAGGTTTTTCACCGGATCTGCCTCGCGTTTTAGGTGGCGTTTTCGTAGATAAAAGTCGGTTTCGGGGTAAGCCATATTCACCGAAATCCTAGAAACTCAAGCTGCAATTTTTGTGTCGGGCGATCGCACGCGGATGAATCAAAAATTGGTACAATTTCGTCAGTGTTGGACGCAAAAACCGGGTTTGCTTACAGAGAAAAGACCCGGTTTTTGAGGTATTGGTAAGTAGATGCTGTGTTCAAAACTTTTAACCACCCCAAACAACTCTACTCAGCAGGTGGAGACTTTGCTTCCAGGGCATCTTTAGCAGACAATCCCTGATCTTGAACGCCAAAATACCACAAACTAGCAGCAGCTTCGGCGCGAGTCACTGATTTCTTCGGCTGAAACAGAGTAGTAAAACCAAAAACGCGACGAATATTCGCCAAATCTCCATTGTTAAAATCAGCTAAAACTGCCCGCGATGCCTGGGAATCAATTTTAGAAGCATCTTGAAAACCCCACTTTTCTTTCACTCCTTCAATGTTAGCTGTCGGCAAAACTTGACGACTATCTAAAGGCACTTTCCAGAGAATCATTGTTTCGCGAGTTAAAGGTGCATCCGGGCGGAATTTCACATCTTTAGTTTCTCCTGAAAGCGAACTCGGAATTATACCGGCTTCTGCTAAACCTTGAATTGCTGAAAAATCCGGGTCTGTTTTGGGTACGTCAGAAAAGGCTGGTTCGCTAGAGTCTACTGCTAATCTAATTTGTTTGGCTTGACGGCTAGCATAAATCTGGTTGTTAGCTGCGACTAACCAGCGGGCGTATTCGCGGCGAGTGACAATTTTGTTGGGTTTGGGCAAAGTGCTGGCTGTTTCTAAATTAGCACTTTCTGTCGTTGAGGCTCGCACTTTTAGCACTTCCAACTGACTTAAATCAGCCACATACTGCCGCAACTGTTGAGGAATTTGGGTGTCTAGTTGGCTAACTTTTGCTGATTTTGGAGAGGCGGATGGTGTGGAAGTAGTTTCCTCTGAATTAGATGGAGTTGGTGAAGCGGTTGGAGATGCGCTAGACTCGGAATTATTAGGTTGGGGACTGGCGGCAATTTCGGGGCTTTCTTTGCTGTAGTCGATCGCAAATTCTGTAGAACCCCCTACTTTCTGAGTAGGAGAAAGCGACACTGTTACCCGTAAATTATCTCGCGTTGCTACCAAAGAACCTTGTCCCTCGGCAGTGGGGCGGCTGACTATTTCCCAGTTGCGACGCCCAAACTCTGTGGAGTAAAAGTTCTGAATCGAATTAACAGGATCTGTGCTTTCCCAGCGCAGCCGCACATTTTTGGGCGACGGATCTGTTTGCCCACCAACTTCGATTAACTCAGCATTAGGATAGAGTGGAATCTCTGTTGGGAAATCGGGAGGAAGTTTGGCGGTAGAGTTTGTCTCAATGGCTGTCGCTGGTGGCGGGGAAGAGAAAACCACTGGATTTTGTTTTAATTGCGGATCAGCGGCTAAAGATTCTTCGAGTGCCTTGCTGTTGGGGCTGTTTGCACAAGCTGTGACAGCAGCCAGCAGACACACCGCTAGCCAAGTATTTACAGCAGCGAGTATATTGGTTTTACTGGTTTTACTGGTTTTAGCTGGCGATCGCCCCTGAGAGTTGCCTCGCCGTTGAGTAAATATAATATTCAGCATAAATCCCCCCTTTGCGGATATATTTCTAGGCTAGCGCAGATCGATCGGGCAAATATATTTCTTACCCAAATGAAATTTCTGTATATACTTCTAGTTACTGCTACATTGCTTGTCTCGCCTGCCAAGTTTGCCAGTCCCGCTGCATCTCAACGAGCCCCGCTGCGGGAAGCACTTCAGACGCCAGAGTGGCAGCCATTTTGCTCGGCGATGGGTCAGTTTGCGATCGATATGCCGGGAAATCCCAAAATTAATTCCGAAATTTTTTCAAATCAAATTATTGCTCATACATATCGATCGAACTTAAAAAACAAAGAAACTTATTTGCTTCAATACTTTGACCTAGATTTTCGGCTGAGTAATAATAATATCAATAATATCAGAATAACTTTAAATAGTGCCGTTGATTTTTTCGTCGTGGGAGCGAATGCTAAATTGTTGCAAGTGCGGGATATTTCCCTCGGAGGCTATCCGGGAAAAGAGTTTGAGTTTCAGCCGCTTTCCCCCACTGAACCGATAGGTGTAGGTCAAGTTTTTTTGGTGGAAACCCGCGTTTACGGGCTGGTTGCCACTACCCCAGAACCAGAAAATGCTCAAAAATTTCTCGACTCTTTTCGTTTGTTTTGAAGCAGGAAGTTTGGCAATGAGTAGTGTACGAGATTTAACAGATTTAACGGAGAGATGTTGAGCGAATAAATCACAGGTTCCAGGGAAGAGAGAAAAATAAGTTGGGAATGGCGATCGAATTCATTAATAAAACTTATGCTTGGCAACTGGGTGTTTAGGAAAATATTGGCTTGGGCAACAAAAAAGATGCCCATCAACCGCGTTTTTGAGGAAGAATGTAGTCAGAACTAAATTACGCTAAATTTGACTTAGTACCTTATTGTATTTTTTGTACTCTATCTAACGGCATAGATAAAATTTACACCCGTGGAGCGATGTAGATACTTCCTCAAGTTTATATCTTTGATATAAGGATTTTTAAATCGCAGAAAGCACAAATAAAGATGCTGTCTTGCTCCATCTGGCTCCCATCTGGCTCAACCAAGTCAGCCTCATTGAAAGCTTACCCGGAGGGTATTAACCTATTATGAACAAATTAACACCAATTCTCCTCAGCAGCATCCTCTTATTTGGAGGTGCTGCTTGCAGTGACGTGGCTAAAACTAGCGCTGATTCTCCTAATTCTCCCACAGGAAATACCACTAGCCCGCCCCCAGCCGATACTGTTCAAAAAACTCAGGGTGACGCCACTAGCCAGATTCGCCAAAACCAAGCAAATGCTGATATCAGGGCCAGAGAACAGCGCAACAATGTGACGGGAGGCGATGCAATCAGAGCTGATAGCGACCTGCAAAGTGAAGTGCGGTCCAAGTTAGAAGTAAACATCACTAAAGGTCAGCTAACTGTTGAGGCAAAAGACGGGCTTGTCACCGTAGGTGGCACAGTTCCCAATCAAACTGATTTAGCTAAAATTGAGCCACTAGCTAAAGAGATTAAGGGTGTTAAAGATGTCAATGTTACGGCTGTTGTCGCCCCCGCTGTACCCGCATCGCCTAGCAGCAATCAATAAATTAGCCGGAAGAATTCCGAGGGAAAGAAGGGAGAAAGATGTAGTTATCTAAGAGAGAAGTCTGAGGGAAGAGGGTAAAGTTTGGCCTTGTAAGATTGCTTGCGGAGCAGATTGCAAGGCTTAGGTGACTCTCTAGGAAGAACGGGATTTTAAGTGAAAGAGTTTAAATTGAATTTTAAATTCAACCATTCAAAACTCGCGCAATACCTGCAACTTCCCCTTCCCAATTTCCGATTTCCATCCCGGAGAATTAGTGGGAAACCAACCTGAAGATAGAGCGGTAATTTATTCCCAGCGACCGATGAAAATTGTTGGGAAAAAATGACTAAATGTGATTGATGGCAGAGCATAAATTCTGTGGTTGTGTAAAAGTAGTATATTTTCCAGGAGAAAAAAAATGGCTTTAGGTCAACACAAGCGAGCTGTAGGAGCATTTTCTAGTTATCGAGATACGGAACTAGCCCTGATGGAACTGCAAAGTACCGGGTTTCCGATGAATAAAGTTTCGGTAGTTGGCGAAAATCTCGATCGCAGCAAAATTGCGGGCGCTAGCACTGGTACTGGTACTGGTACTGGTACTGGTAAGGATACTGACGACCAAGTGGCCGGCGGCGCAAAAGCAGGCGCGACAGCGGGAGTCGTGACGGGCGGTTTGATTGGGTTACTCGGAAGCATTGGGGCGCTGGCGATTCCGGGAGTTGGCCCGGTGATGGCGGGGGGCGCGATCGCAACTCTGCTAGCAGATACTGTGGTTGGAGGCGCGATTGGGGCAGCAGCAGGCGGTTTGGTAGGCGGTTTGGTCGGCTTGGGAGTTCCCGAAGAACAAGCTAAAGTTTATAACGATCGCGTCTCGCGCGGAGAATATTTGGTATTCGTAGAAGGAACAGATGCCGAACTTGCCACAGCCGAAGGAATTATGACCGTGCGGGGCATTCAGGATTGGGGCATTTACGATGTGCCTGCAGATACTGGCCGCAGAGCTTCGGGTCGCCAGAAGCGCGCCGTGGGAGTATTTTCAACCCGCCACGAGACGGAACACGCACTGGGAGAACTGAGAACTGCCGGTTTCGACATGAATCGGGTTTCGGTCATCGCTAAGGATGCTGACTCTAAAGGGGACATCGCAGGCATTGACGTGCACGACAACGCGGACAACAAGGCCGATGAAGGCGCCACAAAGGGCGCACTCACAGGTGGTACTTTGGGCGGTTTGACAGGTTTGTTGGTAGGTCTGGGCCTAGTGGCAATTCCGGGCATCGGGCCGATTATGCTGGCAGGAGCCTCAGCTACGGCGATCGCCACTACACTAGCCGGTACAGCTTTGGGTGCGGCAGCAGGCGGCTTGATCGGAGCTTTAGTCGGTATGGGAATTCCCGAAGAGGAAGCTAGAGTATACAACGATCGCGTGGCGAGAGGAGATTACTTGGTACTGGTTGACGGCAGCGAAGCAGAAGTCGCTAAAGCCGAAAGCATTCTGAGCCGCGGAGGTATTCAACATTGGAACACCTACGACTATCCCAGCGTCGATAGTGCTCGGGCTGATTACGGCGCTCCTGGCACTCCAGGGGTTGATACTACGCCTGGTATTTACGATCCCAATCAGGGCGTTACCGGCAACCGTCGGGTTTAATAATTCAGACTTTGTTTGGGCATTGTTTCTACTTTCAGCAGGCTAGTCCCACTGGCGCACTCGGATTGTGGAAAGTGATGCAACCAACAGCGGCGACCTAGCGGTTTTATGCTTCGTCGGTAAAATAATCTCAAAAGTCGGCTTTTTCTCTGAAAGCCGGCTTTTGTTTTGTTCTGGAAACCTAAAAACGCCACCTCTCAAAAGTTTAATTTTGATTAGGGGTTCAATCCGTGAGCTGGGCTTTGCGCCGGAGGATCGATCGGCTCCCTGAAATTTTACAGCAGAAATCCGCAGCGTTTTTTTAGTCTGTAACACTCACTACTGCTCGATTTTAAACCCCACAGTATTATCAAATTTAATGACCTAAATTACCACAGATATTGCCCAGTTAGTCAAAGAGCGACTATCTTTGAATTATGGGTAGCTAATTTGAGCAACTTATACAGGTGAAGTAGCCAGTCCCGCGCGCCGAGTATGGCCTGCAGTGGTCGGCAACTATTAGAATAATATTGTCGTCGCCTTCCCGCAAGACTTAGGCTGGTCATTGCTTGGCTGTAGCAGCCCAATTGCTGTTGGCAAGACCTGCGGCATGAATACAGTTTTTCTGGGAATGTCTCAGGGAAGTATTTGAGAACCCCAGGAACAGCTTTTATGTCCGGGAGCGCGTCTGGTGTCGAGTGTTCTGTAAATTAGAACCGCAAGCGCTCATGGATCGAGAAAACATTAACAGCAAGCACAGCAGCGCGGGAATACGGGAACGACTCGCGATCCATTTTTTCGCGCAATCTCAGGCTCAGCACAGCGTATTGCTTGCTTCGCCGACGACTCGCTCAGCACTCCGAGGGAAACAGCCTTCCTGTTGGTTTTCACTGGCACGGATCACAGTAGGGGGAGGTGACACTAGCTGAGCTGGCCTGGCGCTGCCGTGCGGGTTACTCGAAGGTAGAAGGCACTTATGTAGAAGGCATTAGGGGTTGAAGCTCCGATATCTTGTTTCTTGATTGCACTAATTAATTCGATCGCCTGTACTGGCAATTTTTCCGGTCAGAAGTCGGCACGGATGCCGCCAGCAATACCCCCAATATTTGATCGACCTTGACAAGATCGATCGACAACTTCTCGGTATTTTGGTAAAGAGTTAGCAGGTAATATTTAGTGGTTAGCAGTTAGTATAAATATAACTAACCATTAACAACTAACATCTACCGCCAACTAATTACTAGCAAAATAATACTTACAGGACTTACAGGCGGCGATAAACGCGGTTTTTTCATAACTTCCGCGCTAGCCAACTTCAGATTTTACCATAATCCGGTTTATTTTCCTAAATTCTAACTAGGTGAGCAGGGTGATGGTAGAAATCAAGCAGTTTTGACAATTGTTAATGTGGCAGTATTGGTTTAAAAAACTGACTGGCAAACACGATAGTACAAACTTTCGCACAACATAGAACATCGAGAAATTAAGGAAACTCACTCAATTTTTTTATGAATTTCACTGAAATTTTAAGTGGCGATGAACTTTTAACTAGACATAGAAACGGGGAACGAGATTTTCGAGGGGCTAACCTCATTGCAGCTCATTTGAGTGAAGCTAATCTCAGTAGAACAAATTTGAGCAACGCTAATTTGAAAGGTGCAAACTTAATTAGAAGCAAACTGATTGGAGCTAATTTAAACGCCGCAGACTTGAGCGGGGCTAATTTGTCTAAGGCGAAATTAATTGAAGCTAACATCGGGAGTTCTAGTTTAACTGGAACTGTGGCGATCGCCGCAGATTTTAGCGGGGCAAATCTCAGCGGAGCAATATTGTCTCAGGCTGATTTGAGCAAAGCTGTGATGACGGGAGCGAGTTTAGTAGGAGCTTGTTTGCTAAGCGGCTCAAAACTAACGGAGGCTAATTTGAGCGGGGCGACGCTGAGCCGAGCAATTATGAGCGGAGTAGATTTAAGCAGAGCCAATCTGACTAGAGCGATTCTCAGCGAGGTAGATTTGACCGGGGCGAACCTGAGCGGAGCAACTTTAACTCGGGCTTATCTCAATCGCGGAAATCTCAGCGGCGTCAATTTAGTTGGGGCTTGTTTGAGCGAAGCAAGTCTGCGGGAGGCTTCTATTAGCGCTGCTAATTTGAGCGGTGCTGACTTGAGCGGCGCTGACTTGCAATCGGCCAATCTCAATGGCTCTAATTTGAGCGGTGCCGACTTGCAGGGAGCTAATTTGAGTAAAGCTAATTTAAATGGTTTGATTCTGCACAATGCTGATTTGAGGGCTGCGAATTTGAACAAAGCTTCTTTGCGGGGAGCTAACTTGAGCGGTGCAAATTTGGCAGGTGCTAGCTTGCTGGAAGCGGATTTGCGGGGGGCGAATTTGAGTCACGCCAATTTGTCGGGAGCGGGTTTGCTGCTAAGTTCTCTCACAGGGGCGAATTTGACAGGAACTAATTTGTCGGAGGCTAATTTGATTGGGGCGAGCTTGAATGTTGATAATTTGAATGAAGCAGCTTTGGGCGGGGCGATTTTGCCCAATGGAGCTACTCACAGCCGGGATTGATGAGTTGATTAAAAGAAAATAGTTTTGAGTTTTAAGTTGTGGGGGGCGGGTTTCACCAACGATCGTTGTCAGCGATCGAGTCTTCAAAGCAATGTCACGATCGCTTTGACTAACTCATTGGGTTCGACAGGTTTTGTAACATGACGTTGAAACCCAGCAGCAAGAGCTTGTTTCTGATTAAAGTCTCCTGCATAAGCAGTCAGGGCGATCGCCGGAATTTGCCCGCCCTGCTCTGGTGGTAGAGCTCTCACTTGCCGCACTAGCATATAGCCATCCATATCTGGCATTCCGATGTCGCACAGGAGGATATCGAAGGGTGTGGTTGAGAGCAGTTGCAACGCCTCGATCGCAGACCCAACGGCAGTCACTTTGGCTCCGGCTTGTTCCGCTACAAATGCCACAAACTCGCGTGAATCCGGTTCATCATCCACAACCAACACGCGCACAGAGGCCAGGTGAAGATCGTCCCATTGAGCTTCAGTTGTATCGGCAACTTCTTCAAGCAGATTCGCGGTATGCAAAAGAGGAAGTTCAACGCTGAAGGTGGCTCCCTGTCCTTCACCCCTACTCTCAACCCAAATTTTGCCGCCGTGCAGTTCCACAATTTGACGTGCGATCGCCAGCCCCAATCCCAAACCCCCAAATTTACGAGTTGTGGCTCCATCTTCTTGCCGAAAATGCTCAAACACATAAGGCAGAAACTCAGGATTGATGCCTTTTCCAGTATCGGTGACCAGAATCTGGGCATAAGTTTTAGTTTGGGTTAACCTAACCGTAATTTGCCCGCCTTGAGGGGTGAATTTCACCGCATTGGATAAAAGATTCCAGATTACTTGCTGCAAACGCCCGGAATCGCCAATTACCATTCCCTGGGAAGGTGAAAAGGTGGTTTGAATTTGCAGCGACTTGGCTTCGGCGGCTAGTCGAACGGTTTCTAAAGCGCCTGAGCTCACCATATTCAAATCAACGGACATCCGATTCAAACTCAGTTTGCCGCTCAGAATGCGGGAGATGTCGAGCAAATCATCAATCAGTTGTGACTGGAGTCGGGCGTTGCGTTCGATCGAGGCAAGGGCGCTAGCCGTTTTTGCAGCGCCCAGTTTGCTTTGCTGCAACAGCTTCGACCAGCCGAGAATGGGGTTGAGGGGCGATCGCAACTCGTGAGACAGCACCGCCAAAAACTCATCTTTGATGCGGTTGGCGGTTTCGGCGGCTTCTCGTGCGGTTTGCTCCTGCGCCAGCAGTCGTTCCCGTTCAGTTTCAGCTTGTTTTTGCTTCGTGATATCTCGTGAAATTGCAACGAGTTGGGTCACCTGCCCAGAAGTATTCCGCACTGGCGTGATCATGCTATCCCACCATTTCGGCGTACCCTTTCGGGTGGGAAGATAGCCTTGAAACTGGCCTGTATTGCCCGCTTTGGCAGCCGCGATCGCCCTGGAGGCATTTTCATAATGTTCACCTTGCCAGATATCAAGCCAACGGGTGTTCAGAATGAGTGTCGGATCGTCGGTTTCCAAAAGGCACAACCCGCCTGTACTGATATAAACGATTTCGCTATCTAGCGTTAAAACTTTAATGCAGTCCTTGCTGCTCTCTAGAATACGTTGCTTTAGTTCTTCACTTTCTCGCAGGGCTTCTTCGGTTTGTTTGCGATCGTTTTCAACGCGCACGCGATCGGTGATGTCAACGGCAGCCCCGTAAATCACTTGCTCTTCTGGGTACGGCTGGGCATTCCAGAGAAACCAGCTATAGGAGCCGTCTTTGTGCCGATAACGGTTTTCAAACGAAAAGGTTTCGTTGCCAGCGAAAAGACTGTCGGCTTCTGCAATGGAGGCCCTGAGGTAGTCTGGGTGGACAAACTCAGTCCAGGGGCGGGATGTCATTTCGTCTGGTGTCCAGCCGAGGGTTCGTTCAAAGGTTGGGCTCACCCAGTGGAAATACCCGTTTATGCCCGTAATCACTTGCAAATCTGAACCGACGGCAAGAAACCGTTCCCGTTCCTGCTCAATTTTTTTGCGATCGTTGATATCCCGGAAGAAAAGAGACAGTCCAGTCGGTGAAGGATAAACGTGAACCTCAACCCACAAATCAAACGGAGCATAATACTCCTCAAAATCCACCGCGATTTGCTCGCTAAGCGATCGGCGATAGTGGAATTCAAACTGATTGCCGATCGTGCCTGGGAAGGCTTCCCACATCGTTTTGCCCACCATTGCTTCTAGGGGAGTTCGCGACACTCGTTGTGCGGCTTCATTAGCGTAGGTCAAGCGAAAGTCGAGATCCATTGCCATAAACGCATCGGTTACGCGCCCCAGAATGGTTCGCTCTCGCACAGTTGCTTCCTGTCGTAGCCGTGCCAACTTCAAACTTGCTTCTACCCTTGCCAGCAGTTCACGCGCCGAGAACGGTTTAATCAGATAGTCGTCGGCTCCAGCTTCGAGTCCTTCAATGCGGGATTCTTCACCGGCGCGGGCTGATAAGAGAATGATGGGAATGTCTTGGGTTGCGGGATTAGAACGCAGCGATCGCAACAACTCAAACCCATCCATCCCCGGCATCATCACATCTGTCAATACCAAATTGGGTGGATTATTCTCAATGGCAGTCAAAGCGGCAACGCCATCGGCGACGGTTTGAACAATATAAGAACCGCTCAGGAGTCGTCGAATATAATCACGCATATCAGCGTTATCATCGGCCAGGAGTATTTTAGATTTTAGATTTTGGATTTTAGATTGAGCGGGTTGATTGACGAGTTCATTAGTGGATGGAGCCATGCTCCATTCTTCTAATCTAAAATCGCCATTCTCAGGCAACCACCGTTGAGCTTCTTCGACATAGGGCATCGACCCTAACGCCGTTGATGCTAACGTGCGACTGGCGCCAATGCGCTCCGGCGGCAGATGAGCTGTGCCAGTGGGAATCGTCACTGTAAAGCAACTGCCCTGCCCAAAAGCGCTGGTGACATCGATCGCTCCCCTATGTAGTTTGACGAGTTCTTGCACTAGCGATAGCCCAATGCCGGAGCCTTCAAAACTCCGTCCTTGCGAGTTTTTGATTCGATGAAATCGCTCAAATAAATGCGGTAGTTCTTCGGACGGAATACCGACTCCTGTATCTGAAACCGTTAATTTAACACAATTTTTGACGCATTGCAATCGAACAGTAATTGTTCCCGCTAGCGTAAACTTAAAGGCATTTGATAATAAATTGAGAACAATTTTTTCCCACATTTCGCGATCGACATAAATCGCTTCCGGCAAGGTTGGACAGTCAACAATCAGCGACATTCCCACCCGTTCAATCAGCGATCGAAACGTGCTGGCAAGTTCCGCCGTATAGGTTGCCAAATCTACAGGTTCATAAGATGCTTGGACTCGACCTGCTTCGATGCGTGAGAAATCGAGCAAGCTATTGACGAGTTTGAGCAGCCGCATTCCATTGCGCTGCACCAGTAGTAATTGTTCGCGTTCTTGAGGTGGAATTGTTCCATCCAGGTTGGCGATCGCCTCTTCCAACGGCGACAGCATTAAGGTCAGCGGCGTGCGGAATTCGTGCGAAACATTGCTAAAAAACGCGGTTTTGGCGCGATCGAGTTCTGCCAGTGCTTCGGCGCGTTTGCGTTCTGCTTCATAGGCTTGGGCGTTGGCGATCGCTGTTGTCACCTGCCCTGCCATCAAGTCAAAAAAACCTTTGTAATCATCATCAAACGTTCTAAGCGGACTCACTCCAGCAATCAGGAACCCGAACGTTTCTCCCGATCGAGCTAGTGGTAGAACTACCGCTTGATGAGGAGATTCCGACCACGCGCCGCCGGGTAAAAGTCCAAATTGCGCCTCCAAATTTTCAATGATTCTGCTTTCGCCCGTCTCGATGACTTGCTTCAATTGCCACTGGCACTTTTGGGCGGATGTAAGCTCGATCGCTTCACAAGAGGCAATGGTTCCGGCTGCTAACCTGGTTGTACCCGCGAGTCGTGCGATCTCGCTTTCGCCATCGAGTAGATAAAACAGCGCAAACGGGATGTCATAGGCGTTATTGGTCAATACGGTGGCGGAAATCTCGCAAGCTGCTTCTTGCGTCTTGGCAGTGACTGTTTCTGCTGCTAATTCGCGCAGCGTTGCCAAGCGGCGATCGCTCAAAACGCGCTGAGTGTCCTCGCTACAGGCGCAGAAAATGCCCCCCACTGGGCCATCATCATTCGCCACCGGACTGTAGGAAAAGGTAAAGTAGGTTTCCTCTGTATACCCGTTGCGTTCCATTACCAGAAGCAATTCTTGATTCCACGTCGATTGTCCCTGGTTCAAAACCGCTTCTGCTTGCGGCCCTAGCGTGTCCCAGATTTCAGCCCATACCCGTGAGGCAGGCTGACCTAGTGCTTGCGGATGTCGCTTGCCGAGGATAGGAATGTAAGCATCGTTATAAAACTTGGTCATCTGCTGTCCCCACCAGACGAACATGGGGTAGCGAGAGCCTAAGATGATCCGAATCGCGGTTTTCAAGCTTTGCGACCAGGTTTCAACGGCACCAAGGGTCGAAAGCGACCAATCGTGCGATCGCATCAGCATCGCCATCTCGCTATTGCCTGCAAAAATCTGTTCGACGAGTTGATACTGCTGGATCATGCGCTTGTCTTTCCATTGGGCCCACAGAAACGGGCAACGATCTTCATTATCTCTGCTGACCTGGCGGGTTTAGGTATGTCAGGCCAGAAACCCAGCGGCGATCGCCTGTTGCTGGTCAACTTCTCCAGCATAGACGGCAAGAGCGATCGCCGGAATCTGCCCTTGGGCGATCGTCTAGGATCTGGCGAATTTTACGCATGAGAGCATAGCCGTCCATCTTTTGCCTTTCGATCTCATATCAACTTCGCCACAGCCGGAACGATCGAGCTTTGGTTTTTTTGCCGCCAAGTAAAACAACAGATCGCTTTAATCAAAGAAGGTTGTTCGATCAGAACAAGGCAGCGCTGAAATAACACGAATTCGATTAGTGACCTCTGCTTGTGAGACAGTTTGAGGGAGCATCTCATATTTGTAAAAACACTTCTTCTGGCTCCTTCGTTCTTCCTCCTTCGTTCTTCCTCCTTCTTGCTTCCTCTTTCCTCCTGGCTCCTAGCTCCTGGCTCCCAACTCCAATTTCTAGCTTGGCTCCTTTCATTGAGATGCTCCCCAGTTTGACCCCAGCATACGGTCAGCGGTTGGGGATGCGTACTTCTCCTAATCTGCATCTTTCTTTGTGAAAAATACTTGCAAAATTTTTGACCTCGTGCTAACGTTAAAAGGTTTGAGACTTAAAATCAATAGAGGTAAAACCCCGCAGAATGAAACAATTGGGAACCCATCTGGTCGCTGATGCTTGGCAGTCTCCTGGAGACTTGCTCAACGATCCTGAACGTATCCGCCGCGCTATTCTCGATGCGATCGAAGCCGGAGGAGCTACTCTCATCGATTTGTGCGTCCACCAGTTTAGTCCTCACGGAGTGACAGCTACTGCTACTTTGGCAGAGTCTCATATAGCAATCCATACTTGGCCTGAACACGGTTATTTTGCCGCAGACTTATTTTTCTGCGGAGCCGGCGACCCTCACCGAGCCATGAAGGTGCTACAGACAGCTTTGGAAGCTAAACAGGTAAAACTCACTGAGTTCACGCGCGGTTTCGAGCCAGGAGTGGGCATCGTAGGTTCTGCTTGTGAAGAGCAGTATGCCCCTCGTTCAGTAGAAACGATTGCCGCCAGAGGATGATGGCCAATTAGCGTAACTTTGAACAATTTATGCTAGGTTTTGTTTAAAATCCCACGGATCGAACCGTGGGATTCTTGTTGGAATTTACTTTTTCATTAATAAAGGGCGAACAACTAAATAACCTGCACCGAAAGCTGCAATCACAATTAGAAAAATCGCGATCGCCAACCACAATCCGCTTAAGTCTGAGGTTTTTTTGAGTTGAGATCGCACACGGTAAGGAGTTTCCGGCATCTCTGTAAATAATTTTTCGGGAAGTGGCTGCGGCATTGAGGTGGCTGTTGGCTCCGGTTCCGGTAGGGGGAAGGGGAAAGCCACTGTCTGAGGTGGTTGAGGTATGCCAGAGTTAGTCTGCGAGGTTGCAGGTGGTGGGGGCGGAGGTTGAACGCTGAAATTGAATTTGACTGACGGCATTTGAGGCATCCCTGTCTGGGTGATACTCTGAGCCGAGTTGACTACTTGCTGTAACTGTTGGGATACTTGAACTACTGTTTCTACTTCTCGCCGCAGTTGTTGATTTTGTTGGACTAATTGCTGATTGTGGGTTTTGAGGGAGTCCACCATCGCTTGGGCTGCTTGGAGCTCTGCCGTGACTTCTCGATAGAGGGAAATTGGTACCGATGGAGAGTAACTATTTGAGTTTTCAGGGGAAGTATTGTCAGATAAGGTAGTATTTTGCATAATTGTAGATGGCGAGGGTGAGCTTGTTTTAGTTTAGCCTGAGAGTATTTGCAATTAGATCGATCGCAACACAATTCGTCAAGATATTTGTTACAGATATTGAACGTTAAATTAATTTAATGTTACAAGTTTTTAGTCGATCGCTATGAACAACCACGCACCGGAACAAACTATGTCGCAAAAGTCAAGCACCGAGGAAATGAAATACGGCGAACGCCAGATTTTGGAAGGGGAATTAATTACTTTCCCGAATCCGCGAGTCGGGCGGCGCTACTCGATTAACATTACGTTGCCCGAGTTTACTTGCAAGTGTCCGTTTTCTGGCTATCCAGATTTTGCGACAATTCACGTTACTTACGTGCCAGACGAGCGGGTGGTAGAGTTAAAGGCGCTGAAACTCTACGTCAACAGTTATCGCGATCGCTACATTTCTCACGAAGAATCGATCAATCAAATTTTAGACGATTTTGTGGCGGCTTGCGCGCCGCTGGAAGCGACGATTAAGGGCGATTTTTCGCCGCGGGGGAACGTCCACACCGTGATTGAGGTGTCGCATCAGAAGTAGAAGGCTCAGCCTTTAAATGTGTGTTATCAGGGCTGTTAGATACCCGACTTCTTTAAGAAGTCGGGTATCTGAGTATTCTGTTTTTTTAGCCATTGCTCACTTAACGAGATAAATTGTTATCAAAAACTAAAGATTCTCCGCTGCTGGTTGGAGGCGGTATTGTTCGCGGACGCTCAATAACTTAGTCTTTGAACCATTTGGTTCTAATGCTTCCGTCACTTGCCAAAGCTCTTGCTCATGCTTGAGGTTTATCGCCCGCCGGATTTCTTTCACCTCCTCACGAGAAATACCTAGTACAGCTCGGCGTAAGTATACAGACTATATTTGTGGTAGAATAACATATAGCGTTTCGAGCGAAAGATGAGGT